>NZ_JAUBUG010000068.1:0-36502 GCF_036705345.1 Microcoleus sp. B3-D2 | reverse complement strand
TGGTTAATATTAAGCACTTCAAAAACTGGTTTACAAGCTGCTGCTACTGTACTTCATAAACTTGGAATCCGCTGTATCGACCCCAAAACTATGAAAAAAATCATCATTGGCATCATGGGCCCTGGCGAAAGTGCCACATCAACCGACTTAGAAAACGCCTATCAACTCGGACAACTCATCGCCGAAGCAGGATGGATATTGCTAACTGGTGGCAGAAATGTCGGCGTCATGGATGCCGCCAACAAAGGAGCAAAATCAGCTAACGGTTTAACAGTCGGTATCCTTCCGGGAAATGACACTCGCGGCATTTCTGAAGCTGTAGATATTGCCATTGTCACCGATATGGGAAACGCCAGAAATAACATTAACATTCTTTCTTCAGATGTAATAATTGCCTGCGGTATGGGAACGGGCACTGCTTCGGAAATTGCCCTCGCTCTGAAAGCTAACAAACAAGTTATCTTGTTAAATGACAGCGCCGAAAGCCAACTTTTTTTTAAAGGTTTAGCACAATTTAACATCTTTGTGGTAAACAATGCTGTAGAGGCTATGAATCAAGCTCGCAAAATCCTAGCAAATCCAAGATGAAATCCAAGATGAGACTAAGCAAATTCAACTTTTGTGCGATCGGCATTTTCCTGACTTTGGGGATTTTCGTCAGTACCAAAGCAGACGGAAGAATTGCACAGTTCAGTTTCAGCAACAAATCCACTCAAAAATTAGCACAAACCCTCCCTCCTCCTCCCCCTTTCACACAGCCTGTTACCGAACAAGAAGCGCCACCTATTCGCAGCGAATCCGTACCCGATCAAATCGCTTTAGCAACCCATTTGCAGACAATCAAAGCTAGAATGTACGGTGCTTACTGGTGTCCTCACTGTCACACCCAACAAGAACTTTTCGGCAAAGAAGCATTTACCGCCATTACTTACATTGAGTGCGATCCCAGAGGCAAAGATGCTCAACCAGATTTGTGCAAAGCTGCTAATATTAAAGCTTATCCCACTTGGGAAATTCGGGGTAAATATTACACGGGCCGGCAATCTTTGGAAAAACTGGCTATTTTATCGGGTTATAAAGGCAGCGGCAATTTTCTGCCACCAGTTTCCTATCCTTAAAAATATCTAAATTCTTTCCCACTCGCCCACGAATAAACCGGGGTTTTTAACCGATATTGACGGTTTTTAGCAATTATAGGACTAAGGCAAACTGTCACGACTAGGGGTTAAATTTTAGGCGGAACTTCCCCCTGCTAATATACTTACACAGGCTCAAAAGCCTCTCAACACAAAGGTTTCAATTGTTGACTAAATAATGGTGTACCCATGTAGATGACTCATATCTGTTTGCGATCGGCAATTATATTGAATCTACAACAATTGAGTGTAATCGCCTGCGTCAGCTATTGCTTATAAATGGGTACAAATTTTCCGATCAACAGTTGCGTCCTTTGTGGAGTAAGAGTTTGAGGACTGTTAGTACATTTGTATGGGGGAAGTCCCGTTTAATCAATTGAAGAGCTAGAGTATTTATTGCAGATCCTCTTAAATGAAGGGCAATTAATAACTAAATGGGGGCAAAAAATCCAAAACAAGGGTAATGCTTGTATCAGAGTTTAAATGTGCAACAGCTTACGTTCTACATATTCTGAAAAAAATACATCTGATAATGGCATAATTGAAGTAAAAATTAGGTAGACAATAATTATAATGTTTCATTATTTATGTTTCAAGTAAGCTTTTTCCTGGAATTACCAAATTGATAAAACTCATAGTTTTTAGGTAGGAAGCGAGGTTTTGAATCATTATAAACTGCCCGACTTAAGATTGACTGCCTAACAGTTCTTCTGCTACCAATCCTTTCTGAATTGCGAGTACAGCAGCTTGAGTGCGATCGCGCACTTCTAACTTTTGCAAAATCGCGTGCACGTGAACCCGCACAGTCCCCGGAGCAATGTACAATATTTGTGCAATTTCCTGATTCCTTTTCCCCCTCGCAACTAAAGCCAAGATTTCCTGTTCTCGCTTTGTCAGCGGATTTTCCAAAACTTCTGATTTTGACCCAACTTTCACAGGTTCAGGATTAGCAAAAACCGCCCGAATCTCCGCAGTTGCCGCCTTATCCCACCACGAAGCACCCGCTGCTACCGATCGAATTGCCAAAACCAAAGTTTCCGCCGCAATTCCCTTGAGGCAATATCCCTGAGCTCCGGCTGAAATCAACCTTTCAATTAACGATTTTTGGGCGTGAGATGTTAAAATTAAAACTGGAATTTCTGGATGTCGCTGTTTAATTTGGCGGCACGCTTCAATGCCACCAATTCCCGGCAAACCGACATCAAGAACTACCACATTTGGCAAGTGTTCCTGAGTCAATTCTACCGCCGTTTCCCCATCTTCCGCCTCCGCAATTACTTGCAAGCAACTTTCTTGTTGCAATCGGGTTTGCAGCCCCAACCGAAACAATTCGTCGTCTTCAACTAGAAGAATTCGCAAGGGAAAAACTGGTTTCATTTGCAATTATTCCCGCTTCCAAGTTGGTTAATATTATTAGTATGATTCGGCAATATCATTGCCAGTGCAGCCAAGTAGCACCGAGCAATTTGCCACCTCTGCGAAAGAACCGCATACTTGGCAATGATGGCAGATAGAACCAATAAGTATGCAACTGAAAAAGATATCATAAAGCTGGGATGGCAGGTAGTCTAAATCCAAATAAAGCGCCTAAAGGCAATTTATTTTCTGCCCAAATTATACCGCCGTGGGCGTCAATGATTTGGCGAGATAAGTATAACCCCAATCCCGATCCTTTGGCTTGGCGATCGCTGTGTCCTTGATAAAAACGCTCGAACAAGTGGGGCAGTTCATCGGCGGTAATTCCCAACCCGCTATCGATAACTTTCACCACCTGATAACTCGCATAAGATTCCATAACAATTTCTACTTTTCCACCGCGAGGAGAATGGTTGATGCCGTTTGTTAGCAAATTAACAAAAACGCGCTGGAGTTGCACCGCATCGCCATTTACCCACAAAGAGCGGCGGAAATCTGACTCTCCGTAACTCATACTAATATAAACCCGGCGGGCTGCAGATAAATCGGTGAGAGTTGCGATTACTTCTTCAGCCAAACCTACTAAATTTACGGGCGCAAGTTGCAGTTTTAAACCTTCGGCATCGTTGCGGTAAACATCCAGCAGCGTTTCTACTAATTGTAGTGACATTTTGTGCGATCGCGCCATTGTTTCGAGAACTTTTTGCTGACTGGCGGTGACATCCCCAAATTTTGCTGACTGAAAAGCTTTAATTGTTTCGATCGCCCCCAGCATCGGCGTTTTCAAGTCGTGACTCAAAGTAGAGACAAAATCTTCTCGGATGCTTGCTAGCTGCTGCTGCGACTGCAACTCAGCTTTAGCGATCGCGATCGTCTCTTGGTACTGCTGGTTGCGATCGCTCAAATATCCCGTCACCCCTAAAGCCATGACTGCGATCGATCTATTTGCGACAGTGGCTAGGGCGATCGCTTCTCCAGGAGGAACAAACAAATTTAACAGCGTCAAAGCTGCCGATAGCAGCGTAATTTGCAACTTACCCAACCGACTCAATCGCGAATTTGCCAGTAAAATCGGCCCCGTGTAGAAATACCCAAACAGATACTCCGACGGCGTAGTAAATTCCAGCAGTGCAACAATCGCAAATAAAATTGCGATCGACCACCTCCCCCGCAAATACTTCTCTTGAATTGCCAGTTTTTTGGGGATACCAGATAAACTTTTAAACATCCTAAATCAATCCTTTTTATATTTTATATTCAAAGTTTTTTGCTTTCGGTTTCTACCTTTTAACTTCTAGCTTCTAGTTTCCGCTTCCGCTACTTTCTACCTTAGCATAGCTGTTTATTTTGAATATTTTTTACCTATTATCACGCCAAAACATGGCGTTTATCGAGCATCTATATCTCGAAGTATAGACGTTTAACCGAGTTAAACATTCCTCTATTCTGACCAATATAGAGCGAATAAGCATAATTTGCCTATAGCAATTTATACCTGAAGGCTAATTATCCAAATTTCTAACAGTGAGTATAGTAATCAGTAAAAGTAGATGGCATTGTGTGGGTAACAGGAGTGACATATCAACTTTGTCTAACCAAAGCGATTTCAGTGGCATCCAAATTAACAATAGTTATTGTGACACGGTACTAAATGTTATACAATTCCTCGATCGCTGTCAAAGCACGGGATTAGCAAAAGAAAAACGAGGAATTATCGCCAGCGAAAACCCGGTGATGGCGTTAATATCCCTCTGGCTGGGGAGATTGCATCTTAGCAGCATTAAATTCGGCGATCGCCCCCAAACAGAAAGTGACCTTCAAAAAAAGCTCGCCCGGTTTTTGGAACCTCCCACCTAACCCATTTGGCGATCGGCAAAACCCCTTTATCCAACGATAAAAAATTGGCTCAGTTATGCAGCAAGGATTACTTCAAATCGTATTAACCCTACTCATTTTAATAGCAATCGCGCCTGTCTTAGGCAATTACATGGCGCGGGTGTACATGGGACAACCAACCATTCTTGATTCCGCTATTAAACCTGTAGAACAAATTATCTATAAAGCCAGCAATATCCGGTCTGTAGATTCCATGACAGGTTGGCAATATGCCCGATCCTTACTCTACAGCAATGCAGCAATGGGCATATTTGTTTTTTTGATTTTCATGCTTCAGGGAGTGCTGCCTTTAAATCCCACCAGCCTCAGTACCCCAACCTGGGATACAGCGCTGCATACAACTATTTCATTCCTCACAAATACCGACCAACAGCATTACTCCGGCGAAACAACATTCAGTTATCTATCCCAGTTAACTCTGGGTTTTTTAATGTTTACCTCAGCCGCTACCGGTTTAGCAGTAGCGATTGCCTTTATCCGGGGATTGACCGGCCGGCCGCTGGGTAACTTTTACATAGATTTAATTCAATCAATCACCCGCATTCTACTTCCACTTTCTTTGATAATAGGCTTGTTTTTGCTGATTTCTGGAGTGCCGGAAACCTTAGCAGGGCCGGCAGTTGCCCGTACATTAGAAGGCGGCACGCAAGTAATTGCTCGCGGCCCAGTTGCTCACTTTGAAAGCATCAAACAACTCGGAGAAAACGGTGGCGGCTTTTTTACCATTAACTCGGCTCACCCTTTTGAAAACCCCAGCCCTTTTACTAACTTGCTGGAAACACTAGCAATGGTTTCTATACCAGCAGCTATGATTCACACCTACGGTCGATTTGCCAATAACAAAAAGCAGGGATGGCTGATTTTTTGGATGGTGTTTGCCATCTACGTTGTCTTGATTGGCATTGCAGCATTTGGCGAGTACGGCGGCAACCCTCAAGTAAATAATTTACTTGGCGCGCAACAACCAAATTTAGAAGGTAAAGAAGTGAGGTTTGGCTGGGCAGAAACTGCACTGTGGGCGGTGACTACGACTGGCACAATGTGCGGCGCTGTCAACGGGATGCACGATTCTTTAATGCCGCCCGGTGGTTTTGTTACTTTATTTAATTTGTTTTTGCAAATTGTTTGGGGGGGACAGGGAACGGGAACGGCTTACTTATTTATTTACTCAATTTTGAGTGTGTTTCTCACCGGATTGATGGTGGGGAGAACGCCGGAATTTTTGGGACGCAAAATTGAGAAACGGGAAATTGTTTTAGCCAGCGTTGTTTTGTTAATTCACCCGATCGCAGTTTTAATCCCCGGTGCAATTACCCTCGCCTTTACCGACAGCTTGAGCGGCATCAGCAACCCGGGATTTCACGGCATTTCCCAGGTGATGTACGAATACGCTTCGGCGGCGGCTAACAACGGTTCGGCCTTGGAAGGATTGGCCGACTCTCAACCCGCCCCGACAGGAGTATGGTGGAATTTAAGCACCTGTTTTAGCCTCCTGTTGGGGCGCTACGTTCCAATTATTGCCCTGCTGCTTTTAGCTGACAGCATGACGAACAAACAACTGGTTCCCGAAACAAAGGGCACTCTCAGAACCGATTCAGTTTTGTTCACTAGCGTAACCGCAGGAGTAATCTTAATTCTGGGCGCGCTGACATTTTTTCCGGTTTTGGCTTTAGGGCCAATTGCCGAAGGATATGAAATTAGTAGCGGCAAGTTTGAACCAGCATCGATAACTGTACCCACAACACCAACTCCTCCACCTCTGTAGCCAAAATTCTCAACCTCACTCTTCTCTCTCTCTGTGTTCTCTGTGTTCTCTGCGGTTCATTAAAAATCCCAAATCGACATGACCTCTTCCCATACTCCAGATTCCCCAAAAAAACCTCCAAGAGGCTCTCGCCAGTCTCGCAAGCACACGCCGAAAGCAAATACTAAAGGTCTTTACCAAAGAGCTTTTAAAGAAGCTTTTATCAAGCTAAACCCGCGGGTGATGCTAAAAAATCCGGTGATGTTCGTGGTGTGGGTCGGCACAATTGTGACTGCACTTTTGACGATCGATCCGACGCTGTTCGGCCCCGTTTTAGGCAAAAATCCGGTAGTTTTTAACGGTTTAGTGACGTTAATTTTGTTCTTCACTTTGGTATTTGCTAATTTTGCCGAAGCGGTGGCTGAAGGGCGCGGAAAAGCGCAAGCAGATGCGCTGCGATCGACCAAAGCCGACACAACAGCCCGCAAACTCCTACCAGACGGTTCAATTCAAGAAGTTAGTTCGACATCCCTGAGACGGGGCGACCAAATTAAAGTGATCGCAGGCGATGTCATTCCTTCCGACGGCGAAGTGATTGCAGGCGTCGCGTCGGTGGATGAATCTGCGATCACTGGCGAATCCGCGCCGGTGCTCAAGGAACCGGGTTCAGACATCGCCAGTTCCGTCACCGGCGGTACGCGCATCCTCTCTGACGAACTGACGCTGCGGGTAATGGCCGACCCGGGTAAAGGGTTTTTGGACAGGATGATCGCGCTGGTGGAGGGGGCCGAAAGGTCGAAAACGCCGAACGAGATCGCGCTGACGGTGCTGCTGGCGGTGCTGACTCTGGTGTTTTTGATAGTGGTATCGACGATTCCACCGATCGGCAATTACGTGAAAACTCCCGTGGGCGTGGTGACGCTGATTTCGCTGCTGGTGGCGCTGATCCCGACGACGATCGGCGGTTTGCTGAGCGCGATCGGCATTGCGGGCATGGATCGCGTCGCTCAGTTTAACGTGATAGCGACCTCTGGACGCGCCGTGGAGGCTTGCGGCGACGTGAATACGCTGATTTTGGACAAAACGGGGACGATCACGCTGGGGAACCGTTTAGCCGAGGAGTTCATTCCGGTAAACGGTCACTCGCTGGAGGAGGTTGCGAGTGTAGCCCTTGCTGCTAGCCTGTTTGACGATACTCCAGAGGGAAAGTCGATCGTCCGCTTGGCTCAGAATTTGGGCGCACAGGTGGATTTCGATCGCACCAACGCCACGGGGCTTGATTTTTCCGCAAAAACGCGGATGTCTGGCACGGATTTGCCCGGCGGGACGGAGGTTCGCAAGGGTGCGGTGGACGCGGTGAAGGGTTTTGTGCGATCGCGCGGCGGCAATGGGGGGCCGGATCTCGATGCAGCTTACGAGCGAGTTTCGCGCTTGGGAGGCACGCCCTTAGCTGTTTGTCAAGGCAGCGACACCTACGGCATTATCTATTTAAAAGATGTCATCAAACCGGGAATTCGCGAGCGGTTTGACCAACTGCGAAAAATGGGCATCCGCACAATAATGCTCACCGGAGATAACCGAATTACAGCATCAGTAATTGCCGATGAAGCAGGCGTTGACGACTTCATTGCCGAAGCAACTCCCGAGGACAAAATCGATGTAATTCGCAAGCAACAAGCAGAAGGCAAATTAGTAGCAATGACGGGAGACGGAACCAACGACGCACCCGCACTAGCCCAGGCAAACGTAGGACTCGCCATGAATTCTGGAACCCAAGCCGCGAAAGAAGCAGCGAACATGGTGGACTTAGATTCCGACCCCACCAAACTAATTGATTTAGTTACAATCGGCAAACAATTGCTGATTACTCGCGGCGCGCTGACTACGTTTTCGCTAGCGAACGACATTGCGAAATATTTTGCAATTATTCCGGCAATATTTGCCCCTGTTGGCGCTTTAAACGTCATGGGTCTAGCCAGCGGTCAATCTGCCGTTTTGTCCGCATTAATTTACAATGCTTTGATTATCCCCGCTTTGATTCCGCTAGCATTAACTGGTGTAAAGTTTAGACCTTTGAGCGCCAATCAACTGTTGCAGCGGAATATTTTAATCTACGGATTGGGCGGAGCAGTCGCGCCGTTTATCGCCATCAAAGTTATTGATGTTTTGATTACCACCGTTGGGCTAGCATAGATCGGGAAAGCACGACACGGATTTTGACACGGATACACGGATTAATCTCGTTCCCCGGCAGAGCCAGGCAACGCAGTTCCAGAGGCTCGGCCGCGATTTTCCCCAAAAAATTATCCAAGAGAAAGACAGATATTTAGTCCCAAAATAAGGAGAATTCATGAAACGGAATGATTTGCTGAATGATATTTTTCCCAGAGATTTCCAAGAAATTATTGAGTTAGCACAAATGCTTTGGCAGCGCCACCCAATCCCGGTGCAGCTATTTCTGGTAATGTGTTTCAATGCGATAATTGCCCCCGCTGTTTACGCGGCTGCGGGTGAAGATTTGACCAGAAAAGCTGTCTGGGGTTTAAGTCTTTTGGGTTTGGTAATCGTCGGACTCGCCGTTTATTTGATTGTCGTGATTTTTCAGCCCGAAAGATTTTAATAATGCTTCTGAAGAAGGCTCGATAATTAATCCGTCTATCCGTGTCAAAATCCTTGTGGTGCCTTCGTTTATCATTCATTTATTGAGGTAATTTATGAGAGAATTAATCCGAGCAATTCGCCTGACTTTAGTTTTATGGGGAATCACCGCGATTATTTATCCCTTGATATTGCTAGTAATCGGTCAAATTGCTTTTAATTCGCAGGCAAACGGCAGCTTAATTACTAAGCAAGGAGTTGTCGTGGGTTCCTCGTTAATCGGTCAACCTTTCAGCTCGGCTCAATATTTTTGGAGCCGCCCAAGCACCACAAATTACAGCAGCTTTGCAACGGAAAATTACGACCCGACAAAGGCAGATAACTTAAGTCAGAGAACAGGCGTTTCTGGGGCTAGCAATCTTGCTCCCAGCAACTCGGATTTGCTGAAGCGAGGTAATGAAAAAGATGGTTTTCAGGGGGTGCAAGTTGAATTAGATCGCCTCAGCAAAGCTGGTATCAAACCGACTGCTGATTTAGTTTACACCTCGGGTTCTAGCCTCGATCCGCATATTAGCGTAGAGGCAGCTAGGGCGCAAATTCAGCGGATAGCAACGGTGCGATCGCTCAATCTCAATCAAGTAGAAATGTTGGTAGCCAAAAATACAGATGGCAGATTTCTCGGCATTTTCGGCGAACCGGGAGTTAACGTCCTCAAACTGAATTTGGCTCTCGACGGTTTACAATAGTTTACAACAGTCTGCCGTCATCGGTCATAAACTGACTGATGACTGGAGATTGACTAACTACCCACTACTTAGCTATGATTCACTCTAGCGAACTTACCAACAATCCAGACGCGGTTTACGCCCAACCGAACCGCACTTACGATCGCACCCCCCGCCGGGGAAAGCACAAAATATTTATCGGCATGGCCCCCGGTGTCGGCAAAACTTTCCGAATGCTGGAAGAAGGGCACAGGCTCAAATCTGAAGGCATTGATGTGGTAATTGGATTGTTAGAAACTCACGGGCGAAAAGAGACAGCAGCTAAAGGCGAGGGACTAGAAATAGTTCCCAAAAAACAAATGCTGCGCGGCGAAAAAATGCTCAACGAAATGGATACGGATGCTGTCATAGAACGCCGTCCTCAATTAGCATTAATAGACGAACTGGCTCATACAAACATTCCGGGTTCTCTGCGAGAAAAACGATATCAAGATGTCGAAGAAATTCTCAAAGCTGGAATTGATGTTTTCTCGACTCTCAACATTCAACACATAGAAAGTCTCAACGATTTAGTAGCTCGAATCACCGGAGTTGTAGTCCGAGAGCGAGTGCCCGATCGCGTCCTCGAAGATGCTGACGAAATAGTCGTTGTCGATGTCACGCCGGAAACTTTAGAAGAAAGGTTGCTTGAAGGCAAAATTTATGCTCCCGAAAAAATTGAACAATCTTTAGAAAACTTTTTCCAGCGCCGTCATTTAATTGCTTTGCGAGAACTCGCCCTGCGAGAAGTCGCAGACAATGTGGAAGACGATGCAGCAACTTTAAAAGGTCAATCTTGCAACATTCACGAACGAGTTTTAGTGTGCATCTCAACTTATCCGAATTCCTTGCAACTGCTGCGACGGGGCGCGAGGATTGCTAGCTATATGAATGCCCCATTTTATGCTGTGTTTGTCAACGATCCAGACCGATTTTTAACAAAAGCAGAAAGCTTGCACGTTGAAACTTGTGAGAAACTCTGTCAAGAATTTAAGGGGCAATTTTTGCGGGTAAACGGCACTAATATAGCCAAAGCGATTTCGGAGGTAGCTAAACAGTATCGCATTACTCAAATTGTGATCGGCGAAAGCCAGCAATCGCGCTGGAGATTGTTGCTGCGGGGTTCTTTGACTCAACAGTTAGTGCGATCGCTCAAACACGTAGATTTGCACATCATCGCTACCGAAACAAGTGGTCTTTGTAATTAATTATTAGTCTTCAGTCAGTAGTCATTAGTTATTAGTCAGATCAATGCAATAAACAATTCCGGGCGATTGTAAGTCACGGAGTTTACGGGCCCCAAAGAGCAAGCCCGCCGCCGCAGCCTAAAAGCATAAAAAATTTGGTATAACAACTGCAACTTTCGGAGGATAGCTGAATCTAGCGGGCGGTGGATGCGTCAGAAGGTTTTATGTGTCAAAATCGCACTTGTTCAACCTGATTAAAAGTGCGATCGCTATGGTGGATGATTACATTCTCAACTTGCTAGTTATTGGCATCCTCCTGCTTACCGTTACCTTGGGTTCCGGATGGATTTCGCGATTGCCTCTATCTTATGCCTTAATTTATCTAATTGTCGGTATCGGATTGGGACCCTACGGCGTGAAGTTGATTGACTTGCGTCCCGAAGCTCAATTTTTAGAAAGACTCACAGAATTGGTAGTTATTGTTTCTCTGTTCAGTTGCGGCTTAAAAATGAATCGCCCGCTGCAATTTTGGGCTTGGAATTCCACAGTGCGGCTGATCGGTTTTTTAATGCCGATTTCTATTTTTGCAGTGGCCGCGATCGCTCATTGGTTTGTGAAATTAGATTGGGGCCCGGCGATTTTACTCGGAGCAATTCTCGCTCCCACCGATCCAGTTTTAGCCTCAGAAGTTCAGTTAGCTGATATAGACGATCGCGATGAATTGCGCTTTGGTTTAACATCGGAAGGTGGTTTGAACGATGCTTTAGCTTTTCCCTTTGTTTATTTCGGCATTTATTCGCTAAAAGATAGCAACTGGTCAAACTGGTTTTCGCAGTGGGTAGCAGTTGACTTGATTTGGGCGATCGCCGCTGGTATAGTTATGGGAATTTTAGTAGCTAAAGCCGTCACCTGGATCGATCGCCAACTCCAACACTATCGACCAGCCGATCAATTAATGGAAGATTTCATTGCTCTCAGCACAATTCTGCTTACATATTCCCTCACAGAAGTAGTCAACGGCTACGGATTTCTCGCAGTTTTTGTAGCAGGAATTGTGGTGCAGGGGAGTTACCGAAACCCAGAAAAGCCGCTTTCCCAACTCCACTTTACCGAGCGCATTGAAAAGTTAATGGAAGTAGCAACTATTTTACTATTAGGTTCACTTTTGCGCCTAGAGCCTATGTTGGCATATGCAGGATACTCCCTCTTAGTAGCTGGATTGTTGATTTTTATAATCCGGCCTGTGGGAGCTTGGATTAGTACGATCGGCAGTCCTTTACATCCCGCCAACCGCTGGCTTTACGGTTGGTTCGGCATTCGTGGTGTAGGTTCTATCTATTATCTTACCTATGCTTTCGGCCACGGTTTGAAAGACGAAACCGCCGAAAGAATTGCCTGGATTACCTTTACAACAATCATAATTTCTGTGGTTTTGCACGGCATTACTTCCACCCCGTTAATGAACTGGTACGAGCGCCGAATCAAACCTAAAGTACCCGATTTAATTTAATTTAGTCACGCACCTCCTACAGATTGTATGAGATATTTGTAGGGACACGGCACTGCCGTGTCCTTATCCGGATCTACGAATTTCACAGAATATTCTAAACAGGTTTCACCCCAACTAATAAAGCGAGTTCCCGCCACTTCCAATAACAATCTGCATCGGTAAAACCAATTTCTCTAAACCAGCGCAATTGCGTTTCCACATCCAGCAATTTATTAGACGGATCGTCTGGCGAATCGCTAATACCGATCGCCTCTCGAAATTTCTCGTGTAAAGCGGGAGTTGCGGACGCTACGTGTTCCAAATTGCAAAAGATGCCTCCGGGTTCCAAAAGCTCGAAAATCTCAGCGTAAAGCGAACGTTTGCGATCGTCTGCTACATGATGAATCGCAAAACTAGAAACAACCGCATCAAACTTGCCCAAATCCGGCAGCGATTCATCAAGATTGTGTTCGATTACTGTGACATTTTGGTCATCAGCAAAGCGAATTCTGGCTTTTTCCAGCATTGTCGGCGAAAAGTCGATCGCCACACATTCAACATTTGGTCGATCGCACTTCAGCAAACCCAGCAACCGCCCGTCTCCCGTGCCCACATCCAGAATTCGCTTAACATTTTTCGGCACTTCCTCCAACAAAACCGCTTCACCTTCAGTGCGGTGAGGAATTCCATCAGCTTTAGCAAGATACCACAAAGCGTGTTGGGCCGAAGTCCAAAGATTCACTTGACTCATAAATTTTCAACTCTCATAAACCTCGCCATTTTTGCGAGTAAAAATCCAACTATTCCCGTTAGCTTTTGCAATTAGATCGTCATCGGGATATTCGGCACTATCTCCCAGAGTGCGATCGCCAATTTCCAGATAAACAACATCTCCCTTCGAGCGGTTAACCAAATGATGCCCATCTGCATCACCCGCCGGAAAACCCGCCGCCATACCCGGTTTCAGCACTTGCTCTCCCGAATTTGTAATCAGAGTAACTTCCCCTTCCAGAACATAGATTAACTCATCTTGCCGGGTGTGCCAATGCCTGAGAGCAGAACAACTTCCCGGCGCAAGTCTCACCAAATTTACCCCAAAATTCTGCAATCCGGCAGCATCGCCCAAGCGTTTTTTAACTCTCCCCGCAACAGCCGATTGGAATTGCTGAGGGTACTTGGAACCCGTAATTTCAGGCACATTTTTAGGATCGATAATCATAAAACATTCCTCCCACCAATTGCCCACTATTATCCAAAAAAAATCAGCTATTCTAACGGTTTCAAAGTAGTAGGATTTTCCCGAATCGGTTTAATAAAACTGCTATTAGCCCGCACAAAACAATTACCCTTATCCGTTGAAATCGGCAGCCAAGGTTTGCCCTGAGAGTCAGCAATCATAATTTGATTGGCATTATTTCCTGTCACCGCTTGCAAGCGTTCCCCCCGTCTAAACGTAGTCACGACAGGCCACTGCGAAACATTGTGTTTATTTCTTTCAAACAACTCAGCAGGCGCATCCAAACCGTCTACAGAAATTGATCGAAATCTCTGAGCCATCCGGCAATTCAACCCTTTAGAATCCGAGTCCACAACCAACCAATTTACCTGCCTGTTGCCCCGCTGTCCCCCAGGCGGCACCGGATAATCACCTTGCTTGTTAGCAACAGGTATTGCTGAGGCTAAATTAGCCTCCATTCCTAAAATCCAAGCCGCTGCGAGAAAGACAACTCTAATTTCTGCTTTCATTGCTACCAAAAATCCTTTAATTCGAGCTCATCATAATTTTATATTACCTGCCACTTTCCCGTCACTTTCGCATCCCACCTGCGACAGTTCCCGGAACTCATTAAGAATGTGTTATAAATATTGAGATTCATTAAGAAATATTGCTCAAATGCTCGTTTCCCCCTCCGGCGTCAGCAAACTCAAAGAATCTTTAAAAGAAAAAGTATTCTTTGGGAATGAGCCAACTCCCGAACTCATAGCCATCTTAGTGATTTACTTCGTCCAAGGCATTCTCGGACTATCCCGCTTAGCCGTCAGCTTCTTCCTGAAAGACGAACTCGGCATGAGTCCGGCAGAAGTCTCGGCAATGCTGGGCGTCGTCGCCCTGCCTTGGATTATCAAACCCGTGTTCGGCTTCATGTCGGACGGCTTGCCGATATTCGGCTACCGCAGACGCCCTTACATCGTCCTCTCCGGGCTGCTGGGCACCTTAGCATGGGTGAGCCTCGCAACAATTGTACACACACCGCTTGCAGCTACAGGCGCGATCGCCCTGAGTTCTCTCTCCCTCGCCGTCAGCGACGTAATCGCCGACTCCCTGGTAGTCGAAAGGGCCAGAAAAGAATCCGTTACCGACGCCGGTTCCCTGCAATCCTTGTCTTGGGGCGCTGCAGCCCTCGGCGGACTAATTACCGCCTACCTCAGCGGTTCCCTGCTGCAACACTTCAGCACCCACACAATATTTTTAATCACCGCATCTTTCCCGCTAATTGTATCAGCAACAGCTTGGTTAATTGCCGAAGAAAAAACCGACAAAAGAAGCGACTTTGAAACGGTCAAAGACCAAGTAAAACAACTGCGGCAAGCTGTTACCCAAAAAACAATTTGGCTGCCCACCGCCTTTCTCTTCCTCTTGCAAGCCACCCCGAGTTCTGACTCCGCCTTCTTCTTTTTCACCACCAACGAATTAGGCTTTCCACCAGAATTTCTCGGCCGAGTGCGCTTCGTTACCAGCATTGCCGCCCTCGCCGGCGTCTGGGTGTTTCAGCGCTTCCTCAAAACAGTTCCATTTCGAGTAATTTTTGGCTGGTCAACCGTCATTGCGACTGCTTTGGGCATGACTACTTTATTATTAGTAACTCATGCGAACCGAGCTTTAGGAATTGACGATCAATGGTTCAGCATCGGAGACAGCCTGATCCTCACAGTAATCGGACAAATTGCTTATATGCCGGTGCTGGTACTCTCCGCCCGCTTGTGTCCCCCAGGCGTCGAAGCAACTTTATTTGCACTGCTGATGTCAATCACCAATTTAGCAGGACTTTTGTCCCACGAAGGCGGTGCACTTTTAACCCACTTGCTAGGAATTACCGATCGCAATTTTGATAACCTCTGGCTGCTAGTGATAATCACAAACCTCTCCACACTTCTGCCCCTACCCTTCTTAAATTGGCTGCCCGCCGAGAGTGCAGAAAGCGGCGATCCAAACTATCAAAAGTCTCTTCCCGTATTAGAACCCGAACTGGGCAGTTCCAAACCAGGCGGACAGCATTTCATGCCCGAATACTTTCCCGACTTAGTACCGACAGTAAGGTCACAAAGCCGCACGGCAGATAGCAAATAAAGGAAGTTCGGCAACGGATTTTGTAACGGATGTAAGGGAGTGAAAGAAGGAAGAAGGAAGACAGCAGAAAGATATGGAACTTGTAGATATTAGAACTACAATTCACTGCGAAAATCTCCCTAGTTTTATTTCCTCTTCTTTCGCCTCCTTTCTTTATCTCTGCGCCCTCTGCGCCCTCTGCGGTTAAATCAATAAAAGCTTATTCTACACAATGCAAAACATAGAAACTCCTCCAGCCAAAACTGCCGCCCAAAACCTATCATACGATCGCACAGACTGGCAGCGCGGCTACGAATCCCAACCCAACGAATCCGACTACTGGATTGACGACATAGAAGGCGAAATTCCCGCCGGTTTGCAAGGCACATTCTTTCGCAACGGGCCCGGATTATTGGAAGTCAACGGCCAGCGCATCCACCATCCGTTTGACGGCGACGGGATGATTTGTGCGATCGCAATATCCGAAGGCCGCGCCCATTTCCGCAACCGATTCGTCCGCACAGAAGGCTATCTCGCCGAACAAGAAGCCGGAAAAATTCTCCACCGAGGCGTTTTCGGCACGCAGAAACCCGGCGGCTGGCTAGCCAACATCTTTGATGTCAAAATCAAAAACATTGCCAACACCAACATCATTTATTGGGGCGACAAACTGCTAGCGCTTTGGGAAGCCGCAGCACCCTACAGACTCGACCCCCGCACCTTAGAAACATTCGGCTTAGACACCCTAGACGGCATTTTACAACCCGGTGAAGCCTTCGCCGCCCACCCGAGAATTGAAAAAGGGAAAAATGGCAAAGGAGACAGATTAGTAAACTTTTCTGTCAAGCCCGGTTTGTCGAGTACCATCACGATTTACGAACTCGACGAAAGCGGCAAACTTTTGCAGCGTCACGCCCATGCAATACCGGGTTTTGCCTTCCTGCACGACATGGTAATTACCCCGAATTACTGCATATTCTTCCAAAATCCCGTCAGCTTCAATCCGCTGCTTTTCGTGTTAGGATTTCGGAGTGCATCCCAGTGCATTAAGTTCTCGCCAAACAAGCCAACGCAAGCAATTTTAATTCCCCGCAACGGCACTGACGAGGTGAAGATATTAGAAACTGAACCTTGTTTTGTCTTCCACCACTGCAACGCATGGGAAGAAGGAGACGAAGTTTTTGTTGACTCAGTTTGTTACGAATCGTTTCCAACTGTAGAAGCAGAGGGCGATTTTCGCGAGGTTGATTTTGAGAGCGTTCCAGCGGGCGAATTGTGGCGGTTTAAGTTAAATTTGCAAGACAAAACGGTGCAGCATCAAGTTGTTGAAACTAGGTGCTGCGAGTTTCCAACTTTGCATCCCAATAATGTCGGACAACCTTACCGATATCTTTACATCGGTGCTGCTGATGCTCCTACTGGGAATGCTCCTTTGCAAGCTATTCTCAAAATGGATTTCGTGACTGGTGAAAGGCAAATTTGGAGTGCGGCACCACGCGGTTTTGCGGGGGAACCGGTGTTTGTTCTCCGTCCCGATGCTGTTGCTGAGGATGACGGCTGGCTGCTGCTTTTAATGTATGATGCAGCTCATCATCGATCGACCTTAGTGATTTTAGATGCTCGCGACATCACCAAAGGGCCCCTAGCGCGCTTGCATTTAAAACAGCACATTCCCTACGGTTTGCACGGAAGTTTCACACCAAATGTACTGCTTCCTATAGGTTCGTAGTTGCCCGTTGATTCGCCTGGTTCTTGCGCCGATCAGCGCCACAGCCCGCCGGGGGTTGAAAACCCCCGGCTCACAGCGAAAGCCTCTAAAACAGGACTAAAACCAACATTTATTATCGATCGAGTTTCTTTAGTCGGTTTCAACCGACTTTAGCTATGAGCCGGGGGTTTAAACCCCTGGCGGACTGTCGGGAGTCCTAACAACTATTCAAGATGTAAAATATCATAATAAATGCAAACTCTCAACACATTTAATTTCAAAAAAATACTTATTTTAATTGGGACTTTCCTCGCAATTTTCGCAATCATCTTATCTATTTACTCTCACAATGCTAACGCCCAAGAGCCTTACAATCCCTCTCCAGAAAGCGCTGTAGCGTCCAAAGGCTTGGTTGAAGTCAAAATGACGGTAATTGCAGTTGATCCCATTAAGAACGAATTAGAAACCCGCTTGCAGTTTGAACTTAAAGGTATCTATAAAAAAGGACCAACTTACCCGGCTCAAGACTTGTTAATGACAGTTAACGGGGCAAATGTACAGGATTCGGAAATTACCTTTAAAGAAGGCAAGCCGATGATTGTTCCTGCATTGAAGTTTAACTTAGTCAAAGGAAAAATTAACAATTACCCGTTTGACAAGCACATTGCTAAAGTTGCTATTTCGCTCGATCCGCTGCCTTCAATTGGTAAAAAATTTGCTCCATTTGAACTGAATCCCGTGCCACTTAAATTTAATTTTAATGCCGACGTTCCCGGTTTCGACATTAGTTATCAGCCGATGGAGGAGAATTCATCTATCTTTATTTATATTGATGTTTCTGCAACTCGATCGCTCCCGGTCAAATTCTTTGCCTTAGTGATTATTGTCATCATGTGGGTGTTGTCAATTATGGCATTTTTGCTCGCATTAAAAGTGATGAAATCCGGCAACTTGCCGGAAGTGGGAATGCTGAGCTGGACTGCTGTGATGCTGTTTGCTTTTCCCGCTATTCGCAACGCTCAACCGGGGGTGCCTCCGGTGGGAACTGCAAGTGATTTTCTGTCGTTCTTTTGGACGGAAATTATTGTTGTGGTGGCGTTGGTGATTATCGGTAGTTGTTGGTTGAAGCGGTATCATCCGCCAATTGAATGATTTGAGATTTGAGATTTGAGATTTGAAGAATTTAGCCCATAGATAAATCCCGGGGCTTTTACCCGGGAGACTTTCAATTAACAGTAAACAGTCAATAGCCAACCGTCAACCGTCAACTAAATTCAAAGATTCAGTTTTTGACTTCTAAATTCTCAATATCATTTGCGGGTACTCCCAAACCTCGCAAAATAGTAAAAACCATAATTCGATACCCCGACGGATTCGGGTGAACTCCATCTGCCGCCAACAAATTCAGAGTTTTACCTGCGTGCTTTTGATACGTGCCGATAACTTCCCGAAAAGGCGCATTCAAATCAATAAACAAGCACTGATTCTCTGACGCAATTTCTTGCATCGCGGCAACATACTGTTGCAACCTGCTATTTTCTGGGCCGTCGATACTTTCCCCTATCAGAGTAGGAGAAAGCAGTACAACTCGAATTCCTGCGGCTTTTGCTGCCAGCACCATTTGAGTTATTTTCTCCCGATATTCTGGCACTTGCACTCCCGCCGACCAGTTGCCTTCCGGATAAAACTGATTGTTTGGGAAGTCGAAGAAAGCGTTCCAAACGTCGTTGACTCCGACATTAATCATCACTAAACCTGGCTTTTGGTCGATCGCATCTTTCTGGAAGCGCGCTTGCATATCAGTCGACTTGTTACCGCCGATCCCCGCGTTGACGATTTCGATTTGGCGATCGGGATAAAGGGCATTCAGATAGCGTTCCAGCAGCCAAACGTAACCTCCGGGGAATTTCGCGGCCTCGGTGATGCTGTCGCCCACTATCACAATTTTGCGCTTGCCGGCGAGGAAGTTCTGGATTTCTGGTGCCGGCGTTGCTTGGGATACGGATTCTTTAAACACTGGAATTAAGGAGTGAGGAAGGTTGAGGGCGATAATACCAGCAATTACGGCGATGGCAAGTCTAATTAAAAGTTGCCTCAGCCGGGGTTTGGGACGGAGCGATAGCGCATTAGGAGACATTACGCAGATTCCTACTAAAAGTCTAAGTATTTATGTCTGCAATAATATTATCCATTTGTGGTTTTTTTGTCACTTATTTCAATAAGTCAGTCCTGGAAAAACAGCAACCTGGTTTTGACGCCAACTCCCAAGTTATGAGCCTGAACGCAAAAACCTGATTGTTGACCCCGTATGCGTAAGTTTTACAAGTGAAATTACTGAGGTTTTTGCCCCCCTCATCTCTCTGTGTAATTGCCATCACAAAAAAACTCGCCAAATGTCACATGATTTCTGCTACTTACAGCACAACTTTAGAGTGGAAACGTGGTTTATAATATTGATCTGTTCAGGGAACAAGTTTTCATGGGAGGTTAAACCAATGGCAGCCAATTCAAATTTTTTATATCCTCAAATTCGCTATTACGGTGAAGTAAAGCCAGAAAATTTAGTATTTAATGCGAATTTACAAGAGTTTTCTCAGCGGGTGGGTTACATCAGCTCCTTGACATCTAACGGTAAAATCTCTGTAGAACAGGCATTTACTCAGATACAAACACTCTGGGAAGAGGTGGAAAACTCGAAAAAGCAGTTGGGAATTGGCGAAAATCCCTTTTCAGCTTGAATAATTAGCGGTAGGCTTTGACGTTGATTTACGCTGATTGATGCCGATCGATTAATCCACAGCTTAAGATGAAAAATGAAAAAGTAGCTAGTGGCGATCGACCTTTTTGCCTATGAGTTCCGACCTAGTTCCTCTCCTTCCCAAAGTATCCGTCGGCCGCCGCGCCGCGGCCCTCTGCATCGACGGAATCGCAGTTTGGCTGCCCAGTTTGCTTCTGGGCAATAATGCGATCGTCCAAACCATATTTTTTGTCCTGCTGTGGCTGATCCTGCGCGTACCCATCGTCAGGAAAAACCAAGGTCAAAGTCTCGGGCGCTGGGCCTTGGACATGAAAATTGCCGATACCAGATTCCAACGGATTCCCGGAGTGCAAGAACTGTGCAAGCGCGAGGCATTGCTGGGCATTTGCGTCGCCTTAGCCTTCGCAGGTATAGGGGGAATCACATCTACCAACGCTGCCGTCTTGCTGCTGATCCTGCCCCTCGCGATCGACTGTAGCGTTGCCCTCACCTCCGCCGAAAGGTTTCCCCAAGCTTTCCACGATCGCATCGGCGGGACGATCGTCGTCGGAGCCCGCCGCGGCTACTCCCTCGACATCAAAGTTAGAAGATTGCTTGACCAAGTGCAGAGCAATGTGAGAAGATAATAAATTGTGTTTAAATTAGTCGAAATTTATTTAGAATTATGGCTAAAGGCGTCCGCATCATAATTACTCTAGAGTGTACTGAGTGCCGTACAAACGTAAGCAAACGCTCAAAAGGCGTGTCTCGGTACACCACCACCAAGAACCGTCGCAACACGACGGCGCGGCTGGAACTCAAAAAGTTCTGCCCCCATTGCAACAGCCACACTGCCCACAAAGAGATCAAGTAGTGATTAGTCATTAGTCCTTAGTCATCAGTCATCAGTTGTTGGCAATTGATATTGTTCCGCGAAAAGCAGATAACTAACAAATGCTTTCTTGACGGCTAGCAACTAACGGCTAATAACTAAAAACTAACAGTCAACAGTCAACAGTCAACAGTCAACAAACAACAAACCATGACTTACTTTCGCCGGCGCGTTTCGCCCATCAAACCAGGAGACCCGATTGACTACAAAGATGTCGATTTGCTCAAAAAATACGTCACAGAACGCGGCAAAATTTTGCCCCGCCGGATTACAGGTTTGACTGCAAAACAGCAGCGAGACCTGACCAGAAGCATCAAAAGAGCAAGAATTGTAGCTTTGATGCCCTTCGTAAACCAAGAAGGTTAACAGGATTTGGGATTTTGGGTTTTAGATTTTGGACTGGGAATAAGACTTGCGCGAAAACAACATCTTTCTGTCATAAAAAAAGCAGCAAGAAGGCAGCGAACTAATCGCGGAATAGGGTTAATAGTCGCTGCAGCGCAAGTCTTAATCACAAGTCAAAAGTTAAAATATAAGCAAAAAACAGAAAACCTTTTGAGATTTTAACTTTCACAAACCAGAAAAATTGCCAATATCCAAAATCTAAAATCGCAAGCTCGAAACTCGATAAGTGGCCACGGTAAAAATCCAAAATCTCAAATATAAAGCTGGCAAGTGGAGAAGGGAACGTTAGTAGAATTTAGAATGCACGGCGACCGCCGTCTGGCAGTTGCCGATCGCCCCGACGGCAAGAAAAACTGGGTCGTGGTAGACGAAAACGGTCAACCGCACAGCATACCGCCCAAACAAATCACCTACGAAGTAGTGGGAGAAACTTACAAACCCTCCGACATTCCCAAATTTCTCAAAGAAGTAGAAGCCTACTCAGATCCGTCGAGTTTGGAAGTCGCTTGGGAACTTTTAGTCGGTGACGGAGAAACAGCAGATCCCGAATCCCTGGCAATGCTGCTATTTTCCGAACGCAGTGCCGCCCAGTGTTACGCGGCTTACTGTTTGCTATCAACAGACAAACTGTATTTCAAACAAAAGGGCGATCGCTACGAACCGCGACCGGCCGCCCAAGTAGCCGAAATCAAACACCAGCAAGAAGTAGAACAGCAGCGACACCAAGAATCCCAAGGATTTTGGGATCGAGTCAAACAGCGGCTGGCAGGGGAAAATGTAGATTGGGAACACAGCGATCGAACTCGCCTCGACGCCTTAGAACGCTTTGCCCTCCTCGGAGAAGAAGCAACACACCGCACCCCGGCCTTAGAAACTTTAGCCAGCTTAGAACGATCCGAAAACCCCGAAGCAGCATTTCAACTCCTAGTCGATCTCGGCCTGTGGAGTAGCCACGAAAACCTGTTTTTGCGGCGCAGCCAAATTCCCCTACAATTCTCCGCAAAGGTATTAGAAGTGGCCCAACGCTGCCTAGAAAATCCCCCAGCCGACTCCGACACAAATCGTCTCGATTTAACTCACCTCAAGGTTTACACGATCGACGACGAAAGCACCACCGAAATCGACGACGGCCTCAGCTTAGAATTCCTCGAAAACGGCCAGCAGCGCCTGTGGATACACATCGCCGATCCCACCCGCTTGCTTTCCCCCGGAGACGAACTCGACCTCGAAGCCAGAAAGCGCACCACTACGGTTTATCTGCCAACGGGAATGATTCCCATGTTTCCCCCAGCTTTGGCAACCGGGCCGATGAGTTTAATTCAAGGCCAAGAGTGTAGCGCGCTCAGCTTCAGCGTCACCTTAGACGAAATCGGCGCGGCTCAAGATTACAGCATCCACATCAGCACCATAAAACCCACCTACCGCTTGACCTACGATGACGTAGACGAAATGCTGGAGTTGGGAATCGAAGCAGAACCGGAAATAGCAGCGATCGCCTCTGCAGCAAAACTGCGCCAAAAATGGCGGGAAGCCCAAGGCGCAATCAGCATTTTCATGCCCGAATCCGTCATTAAAGTCAACGGCGACGACATCAAAATCCACGTCATCGACGACTCCACAGCCCGGATGCTAGTAGCCGAAATGATGATTTTAGCCGGCGAACTAGCAGCCCGCTACGGTCAAGCTAACAGCCTGCCCATACCCTACCGCTATCAGCCACAGCCCGAACTCCCTCCCGATGAAGAACTGCTGGCTGTACCTGCAGGCCCCGCCCGCGCTTGCGCCGTGCGCCGGTGTATGCCCCGCAGCGAAATGGGCCTCACCCCCGGACGCCACGCCGGCTTGGGTTTGGAATTATACACTCAAGTTACTTCCCCGATCCGTCGCTATACCGACTTGCTGACTCATTTCCAAATCAAAGCCCACCTGCGGGGCGAACCACTGCCTTTTACTGCTGAAGAAATACAGGACATTGTGATGTGTCTCGGCACCGCAGTTAAAGAAGCATCCACCGTAGAACGCCAAACCAACCGCTATTGGGGATTGGAATATTTGCGGCGCAACCCCGATGAAGTTTGGGAAGCTTTAATGCTGCGCTGGCTGAGGGAAGACAGCAATCTCGGATTGATTTTATTGGAAGATTTGGGTTTAGAATTGGCAATGCGATTTGGTCGATCGGTCGAAATAGGCGATCGGCTAGAAGTCAAAGTCACCCACTGCGATCCGCGATCTGATGTCATTAACTTCCAGGAAATGATATTTGAAGCCGCACAATAGGATTTTAGATTTTAGACTTTAGATTTTGGATTGCAAAAATCTGTGTTGAAGGCTGAAACTGAGGAGAAATCTCGTTTTTAGTCGAGTTTCTGACCCCCTCGCATCCCCCTTGTCAAGGGCAGGGGGGTAAAAAAGATGATGGGTTCATATCTAGTCCTGTAAAATAATCGTAATTCTTGTCAGGGCTAGTTCACCCCCGATCTGTAATATCAGCCAGAAATCCCGTAAACCCGTCCCGACAAAAATATTGGGGTCGATCGACTGGACATCATATCCCATCCAAGACGGGTAATACTTTTGACGTTAAATTGACACGGTTTGCTATCTCCTCTCTTCCTCCGTGTCCTCTGTGTCCTCTGCGGTTAATAAAAAAAACTTCAGCATCATAAAAATTGGAAAATTTTACCGCAGCCTAGTAATCTAAAATCTAAAATCTAAAATTTAAAATCGCAAAATGCCCAATTCAATTAGCCAAGTTCAGCCGCCGCTGGAATTCATACCCCCAGCCTACAACCCTCTAGTGATGCAAGGTTGTAAGCAAATATTCCCCTGGTGGCTGCGATTTCGGACGAGTATCAGCCAGGTTCAAGCCGAAAACGTCGAAACCCTCGCCGAACTATTCCACCAATTTCAAAATCAGAAAGTTCGCTTCTTGCTAGCCTTCCGCCACCCCAACTCTGACGATCCCTACTGTTTGGGACAACTAATTTGGAAACTCGTTCCCCAGGCAGCGCGCGCCAAAGGCATTCCCCTGCAATTCCCGGTACATTCCCACTTTATCTACGATCGCGGCATTCCTCTGTGGGCCGGTGCGGGAGTCGGCTGGTTGTATTCCCAACTCGGTGGCACTCCGATTGTTCGCGGTAAAATCGATCGCGCCGGATTGCGATCTGCGCGCGATTTATTTGCCAACAGCCAATTCCCGATCGCCGCCGCCCCAGAAGGCGCCACCAACGGTCACAATGAAATAGTGAGTCCCCTCGAACCGGGAATTGCTCAAATGAGCTTCTGGTGCGTTGAAGATTTGCTAAAAGCCGGACGCACCGAAAAAGTTTTAATTGTGCCGATCGGCATTCAATACCGCTATGTCAACCCACCTTGGCAACCCCTAGAAAAACTTTTAACTCAATTAGAAATTGATTGCGGACTGCCACCCTTAGATCGCACCGACCTCGCTAATTTAGAGACTGCAAATCCCGATTCCGAAAACCACAATCACAAATTCCAATATCTGCGCCTGATTCGACTGGGCAGCCATTTGCTAGCAGTAATGGAAGAGTTTTACAGCCGTTTTTATCATAAAGAAATACAGCCACAAACATCTATTTTAACATCATTATCCCTCCCCAACACACCGGGAAATGATTCGGGCAATGAAGTAATGATCGCTCGACTGAAAGCCCTGTTAGACGTGGGTCTGCAAGTAGGAGAAGAATATTTTAACTTAAAGCCCAAAGGCAGTTTAATAGACCGCTGCCGCCGTCTGGAACAAGCAGGATGGGAGTATATTTATCGAGAAGATATCAAAGATATTGCAGCACTTTCTCCCTTAGAAAGAGGATTAGCCGATCGCCTCGCTGAAGAAGCAAGTCTTCGGATGTGGCACATGAGACTTGTAGAAAGTTTCGTGTCCGTCACGGGCAGGTACGTCGCAGAACAACTGACAGCAGAACGTTTGGCAGAAACAACTTTACTGCTGTGGGACGTACTGGCTCGCATCAAAGGGGGAAATCCTTTCGGCAGACCGAAGTTGGGCAAACAGCAGGTACAAATGACCGTGGGCGAACCCATATCAGTGAGCGATCGTTGGGATCGATATCAAACCAGTCGCAGGTTAGCAGTTGCCGAACTCACTCAAGACTTGCAATCAGCTTTAGAAGCAATGATTAAATCTTAATTAGTCAGATAAGGAAGAGCTTCTAGGGAAGAAGGAATATATATTTTTCTTCACTACGTTTTTTTCTGGTGAATTATAAACAGATTGTTATAGACTTTTGGAATAGGTCTAATGAACCGCCAACCCTCACTCGACAATGAACCAATAAAAATTAGCGATGACTAACAAACCTATCGATTTGTCTACTAACTCAATTAAAATAAAACTGCTAAATAATTTAGCGCAGGAATTGCTCACACCGCTCACTTCTGTCCTCGGCATGGCAAGCGTGTTGAAACAAGAAATTTATGGCCCCTTAACGAGCAAGCAAAAAGAATATATTGACGTGATCCAAGACAGCAGCCGCTCTTTGCGATCGCTAGTTGAAGAAATTTTGGAACTGGCAGAACTAGATGATTCTGCTTTCACCTTGAAGCGAACCGCAATCGATATAGAAACTTTGTGCCAGCAGGTTGTGACAATCCTGTCGTCGGCGGCAAGTAGACGAGAGCAAGAAATTAATTTGTCGATGGGGCCCGGGTCGCGCATCTGGCTGGTAGATAAAGATAAGGTTCAGCAAATGCTGCACCACTTAATTTTTAGCATTATTCAATCTGCTGGGGCAGGCAGCGTGATTCGAGTCCACGTTTCTCGGAAAGAAGACGGTATCAACATCGGAGTTTGGGTTTTTCATCCTTGGTTAGGGGAAAGTTTGCCCCATGCTAAACTCTACACCGACTACTTGTTGAAGGCCGGATCTGGTAGCGGTTCGCCATCGCACTCCGAAACCGACTCCCTCGGACTCGAAGCGCAACTCCCGACACAGGGTTCGCAGCGATTAACGCTGGCGTTTTCTGAGTTGGCGGCTTTGGTGGCCCAGAATGCCGAGGATACCGCACCGGTGTTAGCTGGTTACGGGGCGCGGGAACGCTTGGGGCTGCTGCTTTGCTGCCAGTTGGTGGAAATTCAAGGCGGTCAACTCTCAATTCAAGGAGCCCCGGAATCTGGATATCGCTACGTGCTCTGGCTGCCCTGCACAAATGCTACGGAATTGTTGGAAGGGTAAAGAAGGAAGAAGGAAGAAGGAAGAAGGAAAAAGGAAGAGGGAAGAAGGAAGAGGGAAGAAGCAGTGTACAGGACGTAACTGCTGAAAGAAGGAAGAAAAATAACTCAACTTTTTTCAATTATCAATTCCCGATTACCAATTCCCGATTAGCGATTAGCGATTCCCAATTCCCAATTACCAATTACCGATTACAAAGTACAAATCTAAAATAGCAATGAATTCAGTTTGGCAACAGTTAACTCTGGCAAATTTGCCGCTATCTCAGTGGCAAAGTAGAAGTTATTTATTCAATTTGGCGATCGGCTCTTTACGCAGTTGGCGGCAGAGTAGCTGGCTGATGCAGTGGGCAGAACCCTTGGGTTTTGTTTTGCTGGCCTTGACTTTCGGTTTTGCGCCGTTTGTAAACAATGCCTTGGTGGGGGTATTGATGGCGGCTAGCGCTGCATTTTGGGTGCTGCTGACTGTTTCGGACGATCGCGACATCCCCTTCACACCGATTCATTTGCTGGTTCTGCTGTACTGGGGCATTGCCACCGTCGCAACGGCGATGTCGCCGGTCAAAGTCGCCGCTGCTACTGGTTGGAGCAAGCTAACGCTGTATTTGCTGTTTTTTGCGCTGATGGCTCGGATATTGCGATCGCCCCGTTGGCGATCGTGGTTAATTGCCGTATTTTTGAACGTCTCTTTAATTGTCAGTTTCTACGGCGTGCGGCAGTGGATTGATAAAGTGCCACCACTAGCTACTTGGAACGATCCGACTTCTACTCAAGCCAATGTCACGCGAGTTTACAGCTTTCTGGGAAATCCTAACTTGCTTGGTTCCTATTTACTGCCGGCCATTGCATTGAGCGCCGCCGCACTTTTTGTGTGGAAAGGATGGGGAACAAGAATTTTAGCGCTGACGATGCTGGTGGTGAATTGCGCGTGTTTGCGCTACACGGACAGCCGGGGTGCTTGGATCGGTTTTGTGGCTCTACTGGTGGTATTTTTAGTGCTGCTGTGGTACTGGTACAGCCCTTTGATGCCTCGGTTCTGGCGAACTTGGGCGCTGCCGTTAGGATTAGGAGGTTTGGCGGGAGCCTTAATTTTGGGAGTGGCTTTAGTGGACCCTCTGCGCGATCGAGTTTCGAGTATGTTTATCGGCCGAGGTGACAGCAGCAACAATTTTCGGATTAATGTTTGGACGGCGGTGGTTGACATGATTCGCGATCGACCAATTCTCGGAATTGGGCCGGGAAACACTGCTTTTAATAAAGTTTATCCGCTTTATATGAAGCCGAAATTCACTGCTTTGAGCGCTTATTCCGTGCTGCTGGAAATTGCGGTGGAAACCGGTTTTATCGGTTTAATGTGTTTCCTTTGGCTGATGACTGTCACCGTCAATCAAGGTTTGTTGCAGATCAAACATCTGCGGGATTCACAATTTAAGATCTCTAGTTTAGAGGAAGAATCCCAAAATCCCCAATCTCAAATCCAAAATCTCAAATCGAATCAGGGGTTTTGGTTGATTGGGGCGATCGCAACTTTAGCCGGCATGATGGCCCACGGTTTTGTCGATACAGTTTGGTACCGACCGGAAGTTAATATGCTTTGGTGGTTGATGGTGGCGATTATTGCTAGTTTTTACAGCAACTCGCATCAGCAGCAGCAAGATTCAGCTTGGACGGAGGGCGAGTAGAGAGAATTGGCGGGGCTTTTCTCCCCGCCCGGTGCGGATTCCAGGAATAGCCGATACAGCAATGATTAAGAGTTATATCAGTGCAAAAAAAGAATGCAGCTTTATGCAAGCTGCAAACCATTATAGCCATAAGTTATTTCCAATTCTTCAATTCTTAATCTCAAATCTCAAATGGTATAAGGTGCGGACGGCGCACCCTGCATACTACTACTACATACTACATACCTGTTGCTGTAAAGTGGTGATGGTACACTCTACAAAATTTATTGAAAATAAGCCTTATTCTTCGCTCTCCGGAGGCATGATGAATCTCGGACACGCATATTTTCCACCATTTTTATCTTTGCACTGTCGCATCGACTGACTCGAGTTGAACAGCATCTCGACTGATTCATTAACGGTAGATTTAACAGTCCGAGGAGTTGGCACTGCTTTTGAGGCTTGACTTAGCTCCAGTACCGTTATAATTGCCAGTATGGTTGATGAAAGCAAAACTGTGCGTTTCATTTATTTGTTTTTTCCTCGTTTAATCGTTGACGTGCCATCCCTATCCATATATCCTCATCGAATTCTTGAGAATCCGCATACTTTAGACAAATTTTCCACTGCGGTAGCGCTTCCTTAGTATTTTTCATCTTTTCTAGGACTTGCGCTTTTAAGCAGTAAGTTGCTGGTCCTTCACTATCAAGTTTAATCGCTGCATCCAGATGTTGCAATGCCTCTGAATATCGACCCTGTTCCAGCCGAGCCCATCCCAAGTTTTTGAGTAAAGAATATTTTACTCGATCGTCCTCCGCTAATTTCAAACCTTGCCACAGGAAGTGAACGGCAGCCGGATAGTTTTTTTGCTCGACGATATATAATCGAGCCAGATTGCTGTAAGCAGCAGGCAGACCGAGTTTTGCAGCTTGCAGATATTTTCCTCGGGCGCATTGTAAATCTTGCACCTCTTCGCAAAGCCATCCTAAATTGTAAAGAGCTGTTCGGCTTTTTGGATCTACCCAGAGCGCTAACTCATATGCTTTTTGGGTATCCGCCAATCGATTGGCTTTGTAGTTTTCAAACGCAATATTATTAAAAAAAGATGCCAGTTCCGGCAAAGCAATTTTCCAGCCGCCAAAGCCTACTGCTAGCATCAGCAAGAAGGCTCCCCACTTGGAGTTCTGATGCTTTTTGGCTGGCTCTTTCATGGCATTGAAAATGTTAGCTAATGGTGTCATTTTTAGCATTTTTTAACTTGAGAGTTGGGCGATATTTTGTTTGCCAGATTTAATTGCCACCCTAATGGCATCAGAGTCTTACGAAATGACTCAGGTTTGAGCTTATTTCTCATAAGAGTTTGTCAGTCCACAGCCAAATGCTTGGGTAATGCCCCACTACCCAGATGTATTCGAGCATAGGTTAATCATTCATGACGCTCCACAAGCCATCCGGATATTTTCAGGAAAAAGGAAGCGGGAATCAGGAAGAAGGTAGAACTGTTGCCTTACCTAAGTAATAATACTTAGTCGGCGGTCAGTCGATCGACAGTATGCGACTGTATGAGGAGATACAGCGTATTCCAGGTTTATGAAGTGTAGGGACTTACCCTAGGCCGTTTCCCTACGGGGATGAAACGAGCTGGGGTTTAGTTCATCAACATAGAATCTGCTGTAAGATGGGCTCCGGTGAAATAACTCTAACTAAGTTTGTAGTGACGATAGAAGTCCTCAAAATCCTCCAGGGAGGATTTTGAAAAATATTATGATGAGTAATTAACCGAACTCGATTTAAAATAGCCAATCATTAATGAGCAATCACCAATCATGAATCATTAAGGACTCCTGACTAATAAACATCTCCATAACTTAACTTTCAACCTTCGAGTAGCAAAGGTTGTAGTTTCTTTTTCGGAGATGTTTAATGACTAATGACTAATGACTAATATTGCTTCATCGCTCTTTCCATATCCCGCTTGTCTTCGCGTTTCTTCAAATCTTCGCGCTTGTCGTACAGTTTTTTCCCTTTACCCAAACCGATATCGAGTTTTACCCAGCCGCCTTTCAAATACATTTTTAACGGCACTAAAGTCAAACCTTTTTCTTCGACTTTACCTATCAATTTGCGAATTTCCTGCTTGTGCATCAGCAATTTCCGAGTGCGGCGGGGTTCGTGATTAAAATAGTCGCTAGCACTTCTCCAAGGCGAAATGTGAACGTTGATCAGCCACAGTTCCCCGTTCCGAACTAAACCATATCCGTCCCGCAAATTGGCTTTTCCTTCCCGAATTGATTTGACTTCGGTTCCCTTCAACTCGATGCCCACTTGGTATGTCTCTATAATTTCATAGAGATGGCGCGCTTGTCGGTTATCGCTAACAATTTTGTATCCTGGGCTTTTTTCGCTCATTTTTACCTCCGCTAAAATTAATTATTATAACGCTAGCTTCTCTGTAGAGAAAATCGAAGCTTGACAAAACTTAAATAATCGATCTAGACATTACCAATTTGGCTGAGCTAAGATGTCACCAACGTGAATGTCAAGCAGTATCATGCAGCGCACCAATATCACTGATTCTGCAATTCCAGATTCTGTTACTCCTCATCCTGCGGTTAATTGGGTTTGGCTGCCTCCTTTTTTACTGGCGCTTGCTTGGTTTTGGGCCAATATCTCGGCTGTTAAGTGGCTGTTATCCTCATTTGTTGACATACCCACACTGTACAAGATAGTAATTGGCTTTCTGATTGTAGCATTAGTAGTGCGATCGATTGGGAACTCCGTTAGCGCAGCCCTCGAAGAGGATCGCCCGCCGGGATTTTCACCAAATTTCGTTTTGAGGCGAGATCCGCTGCTGTTGATGTTGGGTGCGGGCATTTGCTCGATCGCGCTTCAGTACATAATTGATATCAAACAAATTACTGTCCTGCTATTTATCCTCGGAACTTACGGGCTGTGCGGCTTATTGGTGGAGCAGAACTTTTGGCAAAAAAACTTGCCAGTTGCGGGCTTGCTGGCTTGTATTTTACCATTCAACAGTCAGTTTAATAGCGGATTAGGTTTGCCGGCGCGAGTGCTGACTGCTCAGGTAGTAGAACAGTTGCTTTCAATGCTGCACGTTGGCGCTATTTCTTCTTACGATATTATCGTTTTGGAAAACGGCATCGCTCACGTTGACGTGCCTTGTAGCGGCATTAAAACCCTCTTAGTCGGAACGCTATTTTTGCTAGCTGCTACCTGGCTGGAAGGGCGTAAATTGAGTTTAAGATGGCTAGCAGTCGGCGCTGCTAATCTCTTAATGTTGGTGTCTGCTAACGCTGCGCGGGTTGCCGTGTTAGTCCTGGTTTCCGAAGTGTTTAAGCAGCCAAAAATAGCAGAAATTATTCACGTTCCTCTGGGAATTGTCGGTTTAGTATGTGCTTGTTTTGTGACCTGGTTAATGCTGCAACGAGTACCGAAATTTCAGCCAGAAAAAATCAGCGGTATTTCTGCAAAAGCCAACTCAGAAATACTCCCTAATCACCCTTTAGCCAAACCAGGAATAATTGCAGCAGTCACAGTTCTGGCAGTCATTGCTCAACTTTCTCATGTAGAAACGTCAAAAATGGCGATCGCACCTTTAAGATTGCCTGAATACATTAAATCAGAGTCAATTCCCCTGAATGCTGGCGAACAAAAATTCTTTGGCAACTATCCAGACACGCAAACACAAAAAATCAGATTTGTCGTCGGCAACTTGCGCGGTTCCATGCTCACAGTAGCGAGCAAATCCTGGCAAACTTATCATGCCCCCGAGTTGTGTTTTGTAGCGAGCGGAATTCCCGTCAATCGCATAGAAAAAAAACAACTAACTCCTTCAGTAACAGCCCGGTGGCTGTCTCTCAAAAACAACCAACTATCCGCTACATACTGGCTACAATCTGCACAGCAAACTACCGATAACTTCTTGTCGCGCATCGGCAGCGATCTCACTCACAAAAATCACAACTGGGTGCTAGTTTCTATTTTATTTGACAGTTCGCTACAAGCAGAAAATCATGAAGTAAAAGAGTTTGCTGGTAACGTATACGATACCGTTAAAAAAAGCTTACAAGGAGAAATGAATGAAAATTAAACAGGTATTTGATGGAATTTTTAAAACAATTTTTTGGCTGTGGAATTTGACATTTTTATCGATTGTTTACTTGGGAATTTTGCCGATTATAGGAGTGCCATTAATTATGGCGACAATCGATGGCATCATCCCGCTAGAGTTTACTGTGACGATGGCAGCTACGATCGCAGTACCCACTGTATGTACAGTAATAGGAGCTAGGCGTTTTCGCAAGCAACCCCTAGAGCTAATGCGTTGGTTTTACGGCGTAGAAGCACCGCTATTTTTGCTGTGTTTGCTCCGCTTGTTCCTGCTGCGAGAACTCACCCCAGCTAGTTATCAAATCATCGCTACTATTGCTTTGTGCATTGCAGCATTTTCAGTGGAAATGCTGTACGGCTATCTGGGTAAAAAAGAAAATGTTCAAAATATCTCAGATTCTCAAACTTCCCATAATAAACAGCATCGTTTTTTAAGCTTAATCCGAGAAAAACGAAGTGCGTGGCTGCAATTAGGATGCCACAGCTTAATGCTAGTAGTGGGGACTTGGGCGGCAACATTGCTGATGTATTACGCTGTACCTGTGGCCTTATATACACTTTATGGATTCTTATCTGTAGTCATTGAATTTTTCAAGTTTACATGGGTATCAGCATTTTGGGATATCTTTAGATACGGGGGCTGGATCTGGGGTTTAATTTGGATACCGCTATCCTTTATATCGTTTGGTTTAACCTGTAGCTTATTCGTTGTCATGCCTTCGCTGTACGGCTTTCTCTACATTCATTCCGGGCGGAAAATATGGCAGAGTTTTGCTGCACAATACGGGAAAAATAAAGCGATAATCGGAAGTTTAGGAGTAATAGCAGCTTGGCTGGCTATTTTCTCCGCTTTGCAGCAGCAGCCACAAGTTGCAGCACTGAAAATGCTGGCGAGTCCCCCCGCAAATGACACGGTTCGCCAAACTTTATTAGCCAAGTCTGATATGATTCGATCGGGCTTAGTTAACGCTTATTTGTCCCCTTACCGCTACCTCAGCACTGTAGGAGAAAACAACCACATTTATGCGATATACAAAAATAGTTTGAATTTGCCTGACCAAGCGGCTCAAACGGTGCAGAATAGCTATAATTTTTTAATGTCACCGTTTTTGTATCAAGGCTCTAGTGCTGATGTGGAAAAAGCCGAAAAACTCTACGGCGAATTCTTCGATACGGAACTGCAAAAAGGCGACACAGAAGCAGTAAAACACGCGGTGCAGTCAACATCAAACCGGGAAGAAGCTAAAGCGGGTTTGCTCAATGTCAATCAAGAAAAAGTGTGGCTGCAGTCGCAAGAAGTGACAGTCAAAGAAAACGGCGACTGGGCTGACGTTCAACTCTACGAAGTTTACAAAAATCAAACGCCGAACTTGCAAGAAGTATTCTACTACTTTTCCTTACCGGAAAGCGCCGCAGTTACAGGAGTTTGGCTGGGAGATACTGGCGATTTAAACAAACGTTTTGTATTTACGGTATCGCCTAGAGGTGCCGCCCAGCAAGTCTACAATCAACAGGTAGTAGAAAGAGTCGATCCGGCTTTGCTAGAACAAATTGGCCCCAAACAATACCGCTTGCGGGCTTTTCCAATCCCGGCTAAACGAGAAGTCATCCAAACTGGAGGGCCAACGGAAATGCACCTGTGGCTTACTTACAAAGTCATGCGCCAACCGCAGGGTTGGGCTATGCCTGTTTTGGCTGAGAAACGCAACATTTTTTGGAACCAAAATACTCGCCGCACGATCGCCGGAAAAGAGGTAAAATACAGCGGGAAAGAAGCAAGAGAAACTTGGCTACCACCCTTTTTGCCCGCAGTCGCACAGCAACCTCTAACAGCGCAGCAGGCGATTCTATCGGAAGGAAATATCATTTCTGCTAAGCCGCTGGCTGATGCAAATTACTCGTTACCGCAAGGCAAAAAATTGGCAGTTATTCTCGATACTTCCCGCAGCATGGCGGCCCAAAAGAAGGAAGTAAAAGAGACTTTTGAATGGTTGAAAGCGAATGCAGCCGGCAAAAATGCTGTTGATTTGTATGTCGCCAGCGCTGCGGGAATGCCACCTAAGTTGGTGGAAGATGTACGCAATTTCGATGCCGCAAAGGTGACGTTTTACGGTACAATCCAGCTCAAAGATATGCTGCAACAGTTTGCACAGTTGCGGGGCGATAAAAGTTACGATACTGTATTTGTGGTGAGCGATCGCCACAGTTACGAATTGTCGGACGATCGCAAACCTAAACTTTCCATCTCTGCACCCCTATGGACAGTGCATTTGGGAGGTTTGCCCCCCGGCTACGACGACGTAACTTTGAAGGTTATTCAAGATAGCGGCGGCGGAGTTGCTACAGATATGAAAGAGGCGATGCAGCGAGTAGCAACCACAGCATCTTCGGGCCAATCTACCGTTAGTGTTGTTGACGGCTATGTTTGGAGTTATGCCAAAACGCCACAGTCGGGAAAAACCGCAAAATCGGCGCCAGTTGCAGAGTCCAAAAATGCCGGAAATGAAGGCTTTAAACCGATAGCTGCGCGGCAGTTGATAACTGCACTTAGCAAGCAGAAAAGTTCAAATCAACTGACGCAACTGGATGCGATGCACGCAGTAGCTAAAAATTTCAAAGTGGTGACGCCTTATTCTTCGATGATTGTGTTAGTTAATGACGCGCAAAGGGAGCAGCTAAAAGCAGCGGAAGCTAAGAGCGATCGATTTGACAGAGAGGTAGAATCCGGTAAGGAACAGTTGAGTAAGCCGAATAATCCTCTGAATGTTTTGGGGGTTCCTGAACCAGAAGAATGGCTGCTTTTGGCGGTAGGTGCGATCGGGCTTTTGGCGATTTTCTTCCGTCAGCGGCGCGCGAAAATGGTAGGTTGAAAGTAAATCCGGGTTGGCTACTCCCTCGATGGTTCGGCGGTTGAAACCGATCCTTGTCAAACAAAGTCTGCCTGCGTAGACTAAGAGAGTGAGGGAGTATTTAAGCCGGACTTGATATCAAATATTAATCTACAGTCGTCTTTAGACGACTTTAGCTATGAGACAGGGGTTTAAACCCCTGTCGGACGTAGCTAAGACTAATAACTAATCTATCTCGACAAAAACGCGATCGCCCTCAATCTTTACCGGATAAGATTCCAGGGCATCGCTGGGCGCATTCAAACATTTACCAGTATCTAATTTGTACTGATATTTATGAAACGGACAGGTAATGATACCGCTGCTTACCTTACCCATGTCGATCGGATATTCTAAATGAGTGCAAGCATTGCGGTAACAAGTGACATTCAGGCCTTGACGATTCAAAATCAGCGAAGTACCCTCAACTTTTACCTTCAAAATATCCCATTCGGGAACTTGATTCAGCCCTGTTATCTCTACCCACATATAATCTTTCTCGGTTTAAATAAATTATGACAGAATGATAGGTGCTCGGCTTTACAATCCAGGTAAGTTATAAGTTGCAAATTTAGCTGAGCTGTGACATAATATATCAAAAATTTCTATTTATGAACTTCAAAATCTTGACGGAACTCCTGACAGGGTTAGTTATTTCGACCAGCACAGTAGCGCTGTTTTGTCAACCCAGCCAAGCGAGAAATAATAGCTTTTTCTGCGCTACTCTCAACAGGCTGCCTGTCACCTTCGCTCGTAACTCGCGGGGGAATGTGCCACTCGTCCGCTGGACTTCTAATAACTATTTTCCGCCGCCGTGGACGGCCCAAAGACGCTGCCAAGAGGTAGGCAGAAGATTTCAGCGCAACTACGACAACGGTACTCTCAAATATATTAACACTGGGACTCTGAACGGAGAACCCGTGGTGTGCGCTGCTGTTAACAAAGACGATGCTTGTACGAATAGGACTTTGCTATTCACTCTCAAGCGGGGGAGTGATGCTGACGCTACGTTGCAGAGATTAATGGATCGTCGCGGCTTAGGGGCTGGATATATACTATCTGAAACTGGGCCTGGTTCTGTTGATGTGGAGAAATATCTGGAGGAGACACCTGTTGAGGAAGAGGAAAATGTTTCTCCTATTTCACCATAGGCGATTCGTATTCATTATAGCTACTCGATCGCCCTAGCGCGTGTTTTCAAACCCGGAGATCCCCCCTAGCCCCCCTTAGTAAGCTATGCCTTACTCACATCTTTCTTAACAAAGGCGCTCCGGCCCCGCCCGGAGCGACCTCCGGGCGATGGCTCC
>NZ_JAUBUG010000067.1:0-36512 GCF_036705345.1 Microcoleus sp. B3-D2 | reverse complement strand
ACTCGATCGAATAGGGTTTCATTTTTTTCGCTTATGTACTAAATATAGTGTATCATATATACATGGAATCTGCTGTAACTCTCTTTTGCAACTAAACGCATTATCCAAAGCTAATTGACTTAACAAAAAAATACGGGGTTTCATCAGGAGCAAGACAGCTTAATTTCGGCAATTAAACCTGAATAGGAATCAATGTCAGGAAAGCTGTGAGAGATTGCTCATCACAGTCAAACCGTCAAACACTCAATAAGAGGTATTTTATGTCTGAACAACCTAGTTTTCCCATCCCAGGAACTGCCCGGGGCGATGAAACAACAGGGCGTTACATTGTTACTTTCCGCGATGATTCGGTGAGAGAAGGGTTAGACCTCTTGAGCGACCAAGCTGGTATCAGAGGACTGGCAAATGCTGCCGATTTCCCGGAATCTGCTTTAGACTTGGGCCAAATTTCGGCAGCAGGAGGAGCGGTGTTCCCAACTCTCGGCGTGGCTGTCGTCTCCCTAGAGGAAGGGGCTTTCAGCAGTATCATGACATCAGCGGGAGAGGATTCCGCCATCCTGGCGATCGAACCCGAGCGCACTTTCTACGCCATTGGCGATGGATTGTCCCTAGACTATTTGCGCGGCTATCGCGATGCGGTGAATAACCTGTACGAGAAAGCCACTACTACAGAGGTAGAAGGAATCAACAAACAAGGATGTTTTGCTGATGATATCGAATCTACTTGGGGTCTGAAGGCAACGAAGGTCATGAACTCTGTCTTGACTGGTAAAGGAATGAAAGTTGCGGTGCTGGATACGGGGATGGATCTATTACATCCCGACTTCGTAGGCCGATCGATCGTATCGAAGTCCTTCGTGCCTGGGGAGGACGTACAAGATGAGAACGGTCACGGTACGCACTGCATTGGGACAGCGTGCGGGTTCAAGGATCTGAACGGCCGGCGGTACGGGATCGCTTACGAATCGACCATTTATGTCGGTAAAGTGTTGAGCAATGCTGGTAGCGGCGCTAGTGCCTGGATTCTCGCTGCGATGGAATGGGCGATCGTCAACGGGTGTCAAGTGATCTCGATGTCCTTAGGAAACGAGACTCCAACACCGTCTACTGCCTACGAAACTGTCGGCCGTCGGGCACTCGAAAATGGGTGTCTCATCGTGGCAGCCGCGGGCAACAACGGGCCAACCGGAAAAGTCGGACAACCAGCGAATAGCCCGTCGATTATGGCTGTGGCAGCCGTCGATCAATGCCTCCAAGTGGCTACGTTCTCGGCTACCTCTGGCGGATCTCTAGGAGCTAAAGTTAATATTGCCGCTCCAGGAGTGGAAGTATACTCATCAGTGCCTGTGAATCAAGGGCGTGATGATGCTTTCAATGGCACCAGCATGGCTACCCCTCACGTAGCTGGGCTCGCTGCTCTGTATGCCCAATGGACTGGTAAACGAGGTTCTCAACTTTGGCAATTGCTAACTTCCCGTGCTATGGCACTACCATTACCAAATGCTCGTGTCGGAAGTGGGTTGCTACAAGCTCCGTAATCACGACAGCGATCGAAATTAGGGAGCACTTCCTATCAGTAGAAGGAGGTTCTCTGTGTTCAGAAACCTCCTTCTACAAACATAATTCACTGACTTTAACTATACAGTAGGGACAATAGCTCAATGGATTTAGCCCAAAGGAGGCTGAATATGTCTGATGAACAAGTAGAGCGCATCATAGTAACTGTTGATGACCAAAACTTATCGGTAATTCAATCTGTTGTGACTGCGTTACAATCGGCGGGAATGAAAGTGGAGCAGGTGCTAGCTGTTACTGGCATCATTACTGGTGAAGTTTCTCAATCGAAGCTAGAAGGACTAAGAACCGTACCGGGTGTCGCTGGTGTCGAGGTCGATCGAGAAATGCAGGCAATTTAAACTAATCATTTAGGGTTAGTAGATCCAGTTTTGCTAACCCCAAATAGCGAATCCCTTCCGGCGTCACGTCAAACCGACAAGGCAAAACTTCGACACCTTCACTCATAGCCTGTCTGAACAATTCTCCGTAAAGGCGATCGGCACTATCGCCCGGAGCAAAATCAGTACAATCCCCGCGATTAATAAAATACAGCATTACAGCCCTCGAACCCTGCCGCACCACTTCTATCAATTCTCTCAAATGTTTCTGTCCTCTCTCCGTCACTGTATCGGGAAATAGAGCCAACTGCTCTTTTACCCAAGTTGTATTTTTCACTTCCAGAAAAATCGGTTTTTCCTCACCAGTCAGCCAAAAATCCACTCTACTTTTTTTATCAGTGCCATAAACAACCTCCGGTTGAATTAAACTGTAATTGCCCAACTCGGGAAACAATTTCAATTCCAAAGCTAATTTAACTACTCGATTTGGCAGCCCAGTATTAACTCCCACCCAAGTTGGCACAGTGTCGCAAACTTTAATTAATTCCCAAGTATAAGCTAACTTGCGTTTAGGATTGTCGCTGGGAGATACTAGCACTGGATTGCCGGGAATGTAAACACCAGTCATCGGGCCAGTATTCGGACAGTGCGCGGTGATTATTTCTCCCGAATCTAGTTCTATTTCGGCAAAAAATCGCTTGTAACGTTTGATGAGAATTCCGGGTAAAAGAGGAGGATATTTGTAAATTAAGCCACTCATTAGATTTTAGATTTTAGATTTTAGATTTTAGATAGAACCTCTAACCGGGAGCCTCTCATATTTGTAAAAAAACTTCTTCTGGCTCCTTGCTTCTTCCTCTTTCTTCCTGCCTCCCAACTCCAATTTATAGCTGGGCTGCTTTCAGTGAAATGCTCCCCCTATAACCGAATACCGGACTCCGAAATTTTTAAATAAGTCTGGGAGCTAACACAATCAGTCATCTGTTATTAACTCTAGGTTATTTATCTTCTTTTATTAACTCATTTGTTTCATCATTTGTAGATTGTAGATTGACGCATCATACCACGAAACGGCGGTTTGTAGTTAGGACGAATAGTCCCGATCGATTATTGAATTTCCGCAAGTCAGTAATATCGATAAAATTGGTATAAGCGCAATTCCCCCTAGAAGTTTTATGAGTTCGTGATATGATTCTCCCGATTCGCGATTAAAATAAGTGAATCCTTTTAGCGTTAGCGTTTGTAACCATTTGTGTCCCAATTACAGAAGCCCTCTCGTTCCCTCGCAGGGATTGCCGGCATTGTCGCACTCGCCACTCTAATTAGCAAAGTCTTCGGCATGGTGCGCCAAATTGCGATCGCCGCAGCCTTTGGAGTCGGTGTCGCCGTCGATGCCTACAACTACGCCTACGTCATCCCCGGTTTCTTATTTATTTTGCTCGGAGGCATTAACGGGCCATTTCACAGCGCCATAGTCAGTGTTTTAGCCCGCCGAGATAAAAAAGAAGCAGCACCCTTAGTCGAGACTATCACCACCTTAGTCGGGGGCATATTGCTGTTGGTGACGATCGCTTTAATTATTTTTGCCGATCCGCTGATCGATTTGGTAGCACCGGGATTAAATAGAACAGCAGAAGGTTTAGAAATCAAAGCAATTGCCGTCCAGCAATTTCGGATTATGGCGCCGATGGCATTACTTTCAGGCTTGATCGGCATTGGTTTCGGCACTCTCAACGCGGCCGATATGTATTGGTTGCCTTCGATTAGCCCTTTATTTTCCAGCGTTGCACTTGTCGGCGGTTTGGGGTTTCTCGCACTGCAACTCGGAGACAAAATTATTCAACCAGAATACGCACTAATTGGTGGCTTAGTGTTAGCTTGGGGAACTTTAGCGGGCGCAGTTTTGCAGTGGTTGGTGCAACTGGTGGCGCAGTGGCGTGCGGGCCTGGGAACATTGCGCTTGCGGTTTAATTTTAAACGCCCCGGAGTGCAAGAAGTAATTAAGGTGATGGTTCCTGCTACCTTATCATCGGGAATGCTGCAAATTAACGTCTATACTGACCTATTTTTTGCATCCTACATCCCTCAAGCTGCCTCTGCGCTGGGTTACAGTGGCTTGTTAGTTATGACTCCTTTAGGCATCATTTCTAATGTAATTTTAGTGCCATTTTTGCCGATATTTTCTCGCCTCACCGAACCCAAAGACTGGCCGGAATTAAAAGATAAAATTCGTCAATCTTTAGTTTTGACCGGGATTACGATGCTGCCCCTGAGCGCTTTAATGGTAACGCTGGCTGGGCCGATCGTCCGCGTGGTTTACGAACGCTATGCTTTTGATCGGTCAGCGTCGCAGTTTGTCACGCCGATATTGATGGCTTACAGTATTGGAATGTTTGTGTATTTGGGACGCGACGTTGTGGTACGGGTATTTTACGCTTTGGGAGACGGAGAAACCCCTTTTCGTGTCAGTATTATCAATATCTTTTTGAACGGACTACTGGATTATTTATTAGTAGGAGCTTTTGGCGCACCCGGATTAGTTTTGGCGACCGTGGGAGTGAATCTTCTTTCGATGGTTATGCTTTTGTACTTATTAGATAAAAAGCTGGGTGGCCTGCCTTGGGGGCAGTGGAGTTTGACTTTTCTGGGGTTAACTTCTGGCAGTTCTCTAACTGCATTCGTTACCTTGGCTACTCTGCAAGCCTGTCAAAGAGTTTTGGGTACTGAAGGTTTGGTAATTCAATTAGTGCAGTTGAGTGTGGCAAGTTTTGTAGGGTTAGGAGTTTTTGCCCTGTTTGTCAGTCAGATGAAGTTGCCGGAAGTTGATATGTTTGTCGATCGCATTCGGGGGCGTTTTCGCAAATAAAATTGTCGGGGCGGGTTAAGGGCGAACTACCAGACACAACGCCCACAATCTGCGTACAAAACCCGCCCTTTACTTTACATTTTGCGCTGAAATTCCTCAAGAACATCCATCAATTGAACTTGACACTGCATCGGAATCAAATCGGCCAGTGGCACTTCCCGCTTGCCGCCGCCCAACTTTACAGGAATTCCTTGCAAAACTCGTTCCACTTGGTCAGCATCTAAATTGCCATCTTCCAGCATTGAATAAAGTTGTTGGGCCACAACGGTATGCAGGTGGGCGTCATTGAGATACAAATGCCACTTGGCAATGTCAATGTAGACATTTTCGCCGATTTCGGCTGCTAAGGATTCGATCGCCTGTGTAGTATTAGCCATATCAAAAAAGCCGAAAGTTATTTGTTATCAATCAAAAGACTTAACAAATCGCCGCCAACTGCCTTCAGCCAGAATCTTTGGTGAGTGGCGAATAATCGGCGATCGCAAAATGGTAAATCGCGTGGGCCAAAACTACTAGAGCCCATCCACCCGTTACCGAAATTGCCCAAGGCCAATCAGCCTTTTGCAAATTGTGAACAAACCACAAACCTGAATTGGTAGCAGAAAAAAGACCGACGTGGATAGCAAAATTCATCCGGTCATCTAAGCGGCGGTACTCTGGATCATTGCGATCGGGTTTGCGGGGCCAACGAGGAGGCATAGTTTTTCACTTGATATTAGTAGTTCAGTGCCTATTTTAATCATAAGTGCAGCTTTTTTAATGCTGCATCCCTCTTTCGGCAGGAAACTTATGCCTCTACATTTTCATAGTCTCCAGACTTGCCGCCACTTTTACTCACCAGTCGAATTGACTCAATGGCGATCGACTTTTCCAATCCTTTAGCCATATCGTACAAAGTGAGCGCCGCCACCGAAACCGCCGTCAGCGCCTCCATTTCCACCCCTGTTTCCGCCTTAATTTTCACCGTCGCCCGAATTTGATACCCCGGCAACCCAGCATCCGCTATCACCTGCACCTCCACGCTACTCAGCGGCAGAGGGTGACACAGAGGAATCAAATGTGCAGTCTGTTTCGCCGCCATAATTCCAGCCAGCCTTGCAGTGCCCAACACATCACCTTTCGGCGCATTCCCCGCTTCAATCGCCGCAAAAGTCTCCGGCAGCATCCGCACCCGGCCAGCAGCCACAGCTTGCCGCACAGTCGGCACCTTCGCTGAAACGTCCACCATTTGGGCTTCCCCGCTGTTGTCGAGGTGAGTTAGCTGTGCCACATCGGGCAATTTAGAAAAAGTTTGGGAAAGGTCTTGCATTATTTTGGTAATGGTGTTACTGTTAGATTCTGTGAGAAAAGAACTTAATCAATTTTAGATTAAATCTCAACTCAACAGGGGCTTGTAGCTTAGTTGGATAGAGTGCATGGCTACGAACCATGAGGTCGGGGGTTCGAATCCCTCCAAGCCCACTACTAAATGTTATGAATTTTGAGTTTTGAGTTTTGAATTAAGAAATTAATTCAACTCAACATTCAAGACTCATAACTTTTTTAATGGGTATTTTACAAGAAATCTCACTCTTTGTGCAAAAGGCCCGAAAGCCTGTTTTTCTGCTAACTCATCGATTCAAAGCATAAATATCTTTGCCTCGACCGATCGCAAATTTCATCGAATTAGATAAGCCCTTGCTAGACTGAGTAATAAAAACCAGCAAAGCCAAACCAGCGAGTCCAGCCGCAAAACCAAACATATTTCTGTAGCCAACTTGTTCAGCAACAAAGCCTAAAGTCGGGCCTGCAACCGCAATCCCCAAATCAAATCCGCCAATACAAAGCGAAAACAAGCGGCCCCTTTCATAAGGTTCGCACCTGTCCGACATCAGCGTTACCATCATCGGCAAAACCGTACCGCCCGCGCAACCTTCAACCAAAGCTGCTATTAAAAAAGCACTGCTGTTGTTAGCAAAATACAACAATAACATAGATACGGCATAACAGATTAAGCCGCCAGAAATAAACAAGCCGCGGCCGTATTTGTCCGAAGCCCGTCCCGTGAGCAACCGTATAGCGAAACTGGCGATAGCCGCCGTAGAATAAAATAATCCAGGATTCAAATTAGCCTTGGTTTCTTGGAGAAACAAAGGCATAAAAGTGCTCAAAGTTCCAAATACTAAACCAACCACCAATAACACTAAAGCCGGAATCCGCACTCTCGGATTCCAGAGCATTTCCCAGTATTTTTGGCTATTTTTGTCCTCAGATAGCGAGTCCGAGAGTGTTAAATCTGCAAAATTAGGTTCGGCAATTTTGCAGGTAAAAAATACAGCCATTGCAGCGAAAGCCGCCGACATCGCAAACAAAGGAGTATAACCAACCCAAGCTTGCACAAATCCGCCAATAGCTGGCCCAACTGCTAAACCAATAGGATTCACCAAGCTCATGTAACCGATTAATTCGCCCCGCTTTCCTGGCGGCGATAAATCTGTTACCAAAGCGCTGTAAGCTGTAGTAAAAGCGGCGATACTAATGCCGTGAAAAACGCGAATAAGTAACAGTAAGGGGATAGATTGAGCTAGCAGGTAGCCCAAAGGGGCGATCGCAGCGACTGACGCACCTAGAAGCAAAACTTGTTTTCGCCCTCTGCTGTCGGCTATTTTACCCAATTGCGGCCTCGATAGCAAAAGTCCGATCGCAAATGCACCCATCACAAAGCCAATTTGCTGTTTTGTACCGCCCACAAATTGAACGTACAGCGGCAAAGTTGGCAGCAGCGAAGCCAAACTTGACCAGAATAGCAGCCCTGCGGTGAATAAAGTCAGCAAGCTGCGTCTGGGTTGGGGATCGATGTCCCTAAAAATATTCAAGATGCTAATTCCCTTTAAATCTTCTGAGTGCGCTCAAGCTGAGGTCGAGTGTATCTATATCATTGTGTTACAATTTCTTAATATTGGCAACAAAAAAACTTGATCTTCTACTCACAGTCAACCGTGAACAGTCAACAGTCAACAGTCAGCATTCTTACCAATCAACCTCAGCCCTTTCCTCCACAACCCGGTGATAAACCCACTCGGTTTCCATCGCCAACTTCTGCCAACTAAATCGGCGTTCCAAATCCTCATAAGCATTGTCAACCAACCACCGCGCGTAACCCGGATTTTTCAGCACCTCCAAAATTCCCCAGGCCAAAGAATCCTGATTGTTTGCCTCAGTAACAACGCCAGTTTTACTGTGCACCACCACCTCTGGAAGTCCGCCCGCATTCGACACAACCACCGGCACCCTTGCAGCAAAGCTTTCTAATGCTACAATCCCAAAAGGTTCGTAAAGACTCGGGAAAACCGCGCAGTCAGCCACCGTCTGGAATTTGTCGAGATGTTCCTCAAACATGAAGCCAGTAAAATAACACTTATTCCAAATTCCTAAATTCCAAGCTAAGTGTTTGAGATGGTCTGTATTGCCGCCGCCAACAATTACAATTTTCGCTTTACCTCCCATTTCCCAAATTACTTTAGGTGCAGCATTCAGAAATACAGCAATGCCTTTTTCGTAGCTAATTCTTCCTACATAATAGACTATTTTTTCGTCGTCTGCCGCAAACTGGCGGCGGAAGTTCATCGCGTCAAATTCGTGCCAGCGGGGCTTTTTTTCCGACCTGATTCCGTTGTAAATTACCTCTATTTTGTTCCACGGAGTCGATAGTACCCGTTCGGCTTCCCGCCGCATATAATCGCTGCAAACAATTACCCGCCAAGCGTTGTAAGCTAGGTCGTTTTCCTTGGCGTTAATATAGCGCTGCCCTTCGTTGTGGATGCCGTTGAAGCGCCCGTATTCCGTGGCGTGGATGGTGGCAATTAGCGGTACTTTAAAAGTATGCTTCAGGGCGATCGCCGCATCTCCCACTAACCAATCGTGAGCGTGGATGATATCAAAGGGGCCTTCCTCAAGCATCAGTTTCCCGCCTTGGTGACCCATGCTTTGGTTGAGGTTCGCCACCCAGTGAAAAAAGTCCTTGGCGTGCCCCACAACCACCCGATGCACACGTATTCCTTCCACCACTTCGTACATCGGCGCATGGCCGAACTCTACTGTAATTAAGTGAATGTCGTGCCCCAGCTTCACCAATTCTGGATATAGTTCCGATACGTGGCGGGCGATACCGCCTACGATTCTGGGAGGAAACTCCCATGCCAATACCAAAATTTTCATCTTTCTCCCTCCAAATATTTTATATATCTTAATGTTTAGGATTAACAGATTTATTGTATAATAATCAGCCTCAAATTTGAGTTGATCGTAAGTTGATGCCCAATGCCTGACTTTTGGCAGCAACAAAGACAGAAAATCATGCCTAAACCTGGTTTTTGCACGAAATTGCTCGATCGCCATTGCTGCCAAAAAAACAGGTTTCCTCAAGATTTGAGCCACTGAAGCAAGCAATGGCGAGATCGTCTACCCGCTTACCCTTTCTTCAAAATCGGCTCCAATTCGCGGCGAAAACTGGTCCAAGCAGCAACCGATGCAGAATTAGAAACAGCACCCTGACGCATCAAAATCGCGCCGTCTTCAAAGCCAACAATTCCGTAATCTCCCGATTTGGACATTCGATCGATCGCCGGTACGATCTCCCGCAACTGTCCCCGTTCCGCGCGAAACGCAGCCTGATACTGCTGCAACTGCCAGAGATCGGCAATTACATATTCCATCTTCACTGCCTTCCCCGCATCATTACGGAGTTCCAACATCGGAAACCTGAGAATTTCCCGGCGACTTGACAAAATCGGCACAATAGTATTCGTTGCTGCCACGCTAGCATCAGCAGGAATTTGAGCCAACAGCGGCCGCACTTGCAAAACGTGCTGCCATTGTCTGACGAGAGGAACCTGCACCCAAGGATCGATCGCATCGGGCAAAATCAAAGAAAAAGTCCGATTTGGGTTAGAAGTGAAGGTAAAAAATAGCGACAAACAGATGCAAAACGCCCAAAAGCGGCGAAACTTTGAAGATGAAGGCAGAGGAAATAAAGCAGAAGGAAAACGCAAAAACATTCTTTCCTCTTTCACCATTCTATCTTCTTCCTTTTGACGCTGGGCCCACCACAGAATCGCCCCATAAAAAAGCCCTGGAACCACAGTCATCGCATAGCGAATATTAATCGCCAGCACCGACTCTCCTTTCGCTAAAAATAGTTTCAGCAGCGGAAATCCAGCTATCATCCAAGACGCAGGCGCGAAAGCTGGCACCAAAGCTAATGGCAACCACTGGCCAAGGAGGTATCTAATCTTACCAAAAAACGGCGTAAATAATTGAGCCACCAACCGCCCGGGATTGCTCACCATTCCCCAAATAATTTCTAGAGTAGAAGCTTCATCTCCATCGGCATATTGGCCGAAGCGCTCCATCATAAACCGCTGCGATATATCAGCAGAAAACAAAGGCATAATCAGATTGGTCAGGACGATCATATAACCAAAACTGAGTATGCAGACGGCTAAACCAGTCCGAGGGTAGCGCCGGCTTAAAATCAGGTAAACTCCGACGCCAAATAAAACAACTCCCCCATCTTCTCGCACGGCCAAAATTAAAGTTGCCAGAATTCCAAACAGCGGCCACCAGCGCTTCTCCATCGCCAGCAGCAAGCTAAAGACATACAGCGGCATTTGACAAATATCGTGAAAATTGCCCAAAGTCGGGCCGATAACCGCGTTAGCGCAGTAATAGCTCACAACAATTGTCGCCGACAGCCTCGGTTCCAGATAGTGTCTGGCGAGAGCATAGAGCACTCCTCCCGCCGCGGTAATTAAAGTCACCTGCAACACAGTCAAAGTGACGGGCGAAGGAAACAGCGAGTAAATTGGCAGCCACAGCATTAGCGCCGGGGTGAAATGCTGCCCCAATCGGTAGTAAGATACTTCCGGGAGCTGATTTTGGTGAACCACATTAGTGGACAACGCCGAAGAGAGGGAACTCTCAAACAAGTGACCCCGAGTGCCGTTCCAAAAAAGTTGATTGAAAATGCCTTGGTCGTAAGTAGCGTAAAAGCTGTAGTAGCGGTGCAGCGTCAGCAACAGGCACAGCACAAAAAAGGCGGCCGCCACTTGAACCACCACCCGCAGCGACTCATTTTTCTTCCATCTCAAAAATATCATCTGCCCGCCTGTAATGAAATTATCGGACAATAGCATAAATCTAAAGTAAGTATTAAATTAAAGTAGAAGTGAAATAACTCGGCTCGGCAATGCTCAATTATTTTCACCCGATCGAAAAGCTCAACAGCGTCCATCCAACATCCGGCACCAGCGACACTGACTGTTCTCCCGAACAGCCGCTCAATTCCGCACCGCTTTTACAGCTTTTGCTGTTTGTAGACAAGCGTTCCTCTTCCCGGGAACAGACCAGACACATCCGCAAGTCCCTAAAGGATTTGAAGGCAGAGTGCGACTTTGAGCTTCAAATCATCGACGTAGGAGAACAGCCCGATTTAGCCGAACACTTTAAACTTGTAGCCACTCCCTCGCTGCTCAAAATTCATCCAGAGCCACGACAAACTCTCGCCGGCAGCAATTTGATCGCTCAACTCGAACACTGGTGGCCCCGCTGGAAGCGTTCTGTAGAAGAATACGCAGCTCAGCAGCATTCGGCCGCAGCACTTGCTGAAAGCCTGACTGACGCAAAACCAATCTATTCCGTTGCTTGCGCCGCCGAACTTGTGCAGCTTTCTGATGAAGTTTTTCGCCTCAAACAGGAAAAAGAACACCTGCAAGAGCAGTTGCAGTTGAAAGACCGGATTATTGCGATGCTAGCTCACGACTTGCGTAATCCCTTGACGGCAGCATCTTTGGCTTTGGAGACTTTGGAGTCAAATCAGAAGGTGAAAGAGGGGGAAAAGTCGCGTTTGACACCGAGTCTGGCGGCTCATTTGATGAAACAAGCCCGCCGCCAAATCCAAATTGTCGATCGTATGATTACAGATATCCTGCAAGCAGCCCGGGGTACAAACGCTCAACTCCACATTGAACCAAAAAGAATCGAACTGGGGGCGATTTGTCAAGATGTAATATTGCAGTTTCAAGACAAATTTCAGGCGAAAAGTCTGAACTTAGAAACAGACATTCCCGCAGATTTGCCCTTGGTTTATGCCGATCCCGATCGCATCAAACAAGTCATGGTCAACCTGCTTGACAACGCCAGCAAGTACACCCCAGACCGAGGAACTGTTAATCTTTCCATTCTCCACCGCACCGCTTACAAAGTTCAAGTCAGCATTTGCAACAGCGGCCCGGGAATTCCTGAAGAAGATTGCGCGAGCATTTTTGAAGATAGCTTTCGCTTGCAGCGAGATAAATCAACAGACGGTTACGGCATTGGACTGTCTCTGTGTCAAGGCATCATCCGCGCCCACTACGGTCAAATTTGGGTAGATTCTATACCCGATAGAGGCAGTTGTTTTCACTTTACCCTGCCCGTGCAAAAATAAAAGTTAGCTGTCATTTGTCAGTTGAAAAGTAGCAACCGAATTTTATATTACAGCTCAACTTTTCCGCAGTGCAGTAATAATCTGTGCGTTTGCCTTGGGAAAAGTAAATTGGTCAATTTCGTCCAGTGTCACCCAGCGAATTTCATCGCATTCAATCGTTTGCGGTTCACCGCTGACGTGGCGGCAGTGGTGCACGTATAGTCTAACTGTAAATTTAGTGTAGTCGTGGTCAATTGTAATCAAGCGATCGCCAACTTCTACGACAATCCCCAACTCCTCCATAATTTCCCGTTTTATGCAAGCTTCGATTGTTTCCCCAGGCTCTATTTTTCCGCCCGGAAACTCCCAGAAACCCCCGTGCAGTCCATGTTGTCGGCGCTTGTCAATCAAAATTTGTTGGCGATCGTTCCAGATTGCAGCAACGCCGATAACTTTGTGGGCCAAAGGAGGAAGAGACATATTAATTGGGAATTGGGTATTGGGAATTTAAGAATAATATCAATAATTATTCAATTATTTAATCTAAAATCTAAAATCTAAAATCTAAAATATTAAGCCCCCATCTTGCGAGGGGGGGCTTGACACTTGGATCACTTAAATGTTCAAAATCTACTAATCGTCCGAGCCGTGTCTCTCACTGGCTTGTAGGGACTTTTCAAAAGTCATTCGCTGTTCGGCATTTTTCAGAAAATAACCGCTAATCATAGCCGAGGCGAGCAATCTACCCAAATGTTCGCGACTGGTAGTCACTGTCACCCCGAAGTGTTCCGAAGGCAAATTCCCCAAAAGTCCAACAATATTTCGCTCCATTACTTGAAACACTTCGTGAGAAGTCGGCTTAGACAACTGAGAAACTGTGTCGGGAGCCATTGACTGCACGTATTGCCATAATAAGTTGGTATTTTCTCCGTCTTCTTCAAAGAATTCTGGGGATTTATTAGATGAGTTGCTCACGAGTACCTCCGTTTCAGACACAGCTTGTTATGTTAGACGCGGGCGGTTAAATTAAATAACCCTTATCTGATCGCTGCTGATCTTTATTACTAAGTAATTACTAATGTAGCAGGACAGTCATAGCAACCAAGTGGGCACAACCGAATTAAAAGCGGCGGTTTTTACGATTTTAGATTGGGGATTGCAAGTGGGGGGGACCCGATCGCCAATCCCCAATCTACCTAGCTGGCTAGATAATCGTTGATATCTTGCTTGCGCTTGCGGAGTTTGGTCAAAGCTTCCCGTTCTATTTGCCGCACTCGTTCCCGACTGATGTTGAGACGATCGCCTATTTTTGCCAAAGTTAGGGTTTGTCCGTCTTCTAAACCGAACCGCAAGGCGAGCACTTCTCGCTGTTGCTGAGTCAGTTCCGCCATTAGCTGGTCTAAGTCAGTCCGCAGGGAAGATTGCAGGGCAAAATCTTCTGGCGTAGTACCCGTATCTTCCAACAAATCGCCCAACTCTGTATCTTGATTGTCTCCCACGCGCAAGTCCAGGGAAAGTGGCAGGCGCGCGCGATCGAGATATTCGCGAATCTGTTTGGGAGTCAATTCTAACTCGGATGCCAATTCAGCAGCCGTGGCCGCGCGACCGAGCTGTTGAGCAAGTTGGCGCTGAGCCTTTTTAATTTTGTTGAGCTTTTCGGTGATGTGGATCGGCAAGCGGATGGTGCGGCCTTTTTCGGCGATCGCCCGGGTAATTGCCTGACGAATCCACCAATAAGCATAAGTAGAAAATCTGTAGCCCTTAGTCGGGTCAAATTTTTCTACTCCCCGCTGCATCCCGATCGTGCCTTCCTGAATTAGATCCAGTAAATCTACGTTGCGCTTGATATATTTTTTGGCAACAGACACTACCAGACGGAGATTCGCTTCCACCATTTGGCGCTTTGCCCTTTCCCCGTGCTCGATCGTCCGCTGCAACTGTGCCTCAGACAGCCCAACTGCCTGTGCCCATTCAGCCGCCGTCGGGTCGCGGCCTAACTCTTCGGCTAAAATATTTTTCTCCTGATGCAGTGCGGTTGAGCGCTGTACCTGTTTCCCGTAGAGTATTTCTTGCTCATGGGTCAACAAGGGAACGCGGCCGATTTCCCGCAAGTAAGCGCGAACAGAATCTGTATCTGAGGACTTAAGAGTTTTCATGAGCTTTTCCCGCTGAGGATCTGTGCCTCTAAAGGTTTGCGGTAGTCGCAAACCCCTAGCTTTAGCTGGGAAGGAAAGCGGGCGGGGACTTGCGCTTTCCTTCCATTTAAAGAGGCTTAATTTTATGGTAGCTAGCTACTACTCCCAGTCAGAACCGTCTCAGGTTAGGTTTTGGTTGGGGTGTGCACAATACTACGTTATGTTAAGAATCTTAACATTTGTGAGAGCACTTGCCTACACTTCTTCATATTTATTTCATGTAAGCCTGGACTGTTGGTACGAGAATACCCGCTTTCCTAGCTTCACAGTTGCATCAATATAAACAAAATCGGCAAAATCTCAGAGGGGGAGAGGGGCACAGGGGCAGAGGGGGATATGGGGAGGGAACACTTTTGGCACAGCGCAAGTGAAAAATACCAAGTGAAAAATACAATTTAAATGCCCGCCAGCTTCATTTGGCGATCGCACTCGAACCCAAAAAACCAGGCTTTTTACCGAATCTGCGGGCTGTAACGAGGTATTTTGGTTGAAAAACCCGATTTCAGGCCACCCGTCTGTCCAAGGGTATAAATCTGAAGTTACAGATATTGATGAACCCGCCCTACAGATAAGGATTAATTAACAATTAAATAAGAGATTTCAATTGCAGGCATTCGCTCTCCTCTCTGGAAATGAATCTGCGTTGCATCTGCGGTTTCCCTACCAATCAAAAATTTATGCAATAAGTCTAATCAGTTCTTTGGCGTTGAGCTTCGTACATGATGAGGGCTGCGGCGATCGACACATTTAAAGATTCTACGCCGCGACTCAGGGGAATTTGGATTTGTCGATCGGCCAAACTCCTCAATTCTTCCGACAAACCAGAGCCTTCGTTCCCCAAAACTATCAGAGTCGGCACTCGCAAATCTACTTCCCAATAACTTAAACTGGCCCCGGCGACAGTTGCTAAAATTTGCATTCCTCGATTTTTATACGCGGAGACTTCGGCGGTTAAATCTGGACTGACTGCCATTGGCAGCTTAAACCAAGCTCCTGCCGAGGCGCGCAGCACTTTGGGATGGTCTAAATCGGCGCTGTCTGCGCTCAGCAGCAAACCGTCAGCATTAGCAGCCGCAGCCGTGCGGACGATCGCCCCCAAGTTGCCGGGATCTTGGATTGTTTCTAGGGCTATTCCTAAAGTTGACAATTTTGCAGGATCTGTTGCAGTGCGGGGTGCGGTGGCGACAATGCCGTCGGGTTGGACTGTAGTGGCGATCGACTCTAACACTTTTGCACTTACTAATTCTGTGCGATCGGCTAAATTACCAACTTGCTCCCAAAGTTTCCCGTGCTGATCCAGCCATTCGGGAGTGCAGCAAACAGTTGCTAGCGGGTATTTGGCAGCGCAAGCTTCTTCGAGCAAGTGCGTCCCTTCGAGTAAAAATAATTGTTGTTCCCTGCGTCCCTTCGAGCTGTGCAGCTTGCGAATTTCTTTAACTAGGGGGTTTTGAATACTTGTCAGCATTGTTTAATTCAGCAGAGCGAATGGGGTTATTGCCTTTACCGGGTTAACCCCAAACTTCCTTCTGCCTTTGGAATGCGGAACCCGGGACTTGAACCCGGAAGGCTTGCACCACATGAACCTGAATCATGCGCGTCTACCAATTCCGCCAGTTCCGCATCGGTCACGAATTACTACTTTGCCATAAGTTCGCGAATCTGTCAAGTGTTTTGGGGAATTTATTTTTTTCTGGGCTGCGAGTAATATTTTGCACAAATTACTGTTGGGGTTGAGAAATCCTTTAGTTTCGAGGATTTACTGTTAGCCAAACATCGCAAAACGCTGTGTAGTTGAGTAGGGTGCGTCAGCTCGCGTCCGGTTATTAATAATCCAGAAGCTTTGATCTGACGCACCTACGGGATTTGCTGAAAAAAGGGGAATCTAATCGGCCAAATCGGGGAAAACCTCGCGCACGGCCGGATGCACCAATCGGTGATTCTGCACGTTCAATCCCTTCGCCAAACTCGGATTCATTTCCAAAGCTTTAATCCCGCTATTTGCCAACTGCAAAACATAAGGCAAAGTGCTGTTATTCAAAGCTTGAGTCGCAGTCCAAGGCACGGCACCGGGCATATTCGGCACGCCGTAATGCACAACTCCTTCCTCAACATAAGTAGGATTTGTGTGTGAAGTTACCCGCAAAGTTTCCACGCAGCCGCCTTGGTCAACGGCTACGTCAACAATCACAGAACCGGGGTGCATCTTCGCAACAAATTCGCGAGAAACCAGCACCGGAGCTTTTTTACCTAAGACCAAAACCGCACCGATTAACAAATCAGCATCGGGGATAACTGCTTCAATTTGCAAAGGACTGCTGTAGAGGTATTCTACTCTGGAACCGAACAGAGTTTCTAAGTAGGCTAAGCGATCGACATTTACGTCTAATATCTGCACTCTCGCGCCCATTCCTACAGCAATTCTGGCTGCTTCTGTGCCGACAATTCCGCCGCCCAAAATCACAACTTTACCCGGTCTTACCCCCGGTACCCCACCCAAAAGTACGCCCCGGCCGCCTTGCTGTCGTTCCAGAAATCGAGCTCCGAACTGCACGGCCAAACGCCCTGCAATAATACTCATAGGCGTCAGCAGCGGCAATTTTCTGTCCGGGAGTTCGACGGTTTCGTAGGCGATGGCCTGGACTCCGCTGCTGATTAAATGCTCGGTTAATGTGCGATCGGCCGCCAAGTGCAAATATGTAAACAGCAACTGCTCTTTTTGCATCAGCGGATACTCAGCAGGCAGCGGTTCTTTAACTTTAACAATTAGTTCGCGATTCCAGACATCTGAAGCCTTTAAAACAATCTTAGCCCCTGCTTCAACGTAGTCCTCGTCCGCGAAACCGGCCCCAGCACCAGCATTCGTTTCCACAAAAACTGTGTGGCCTTTGTCCGAACAAGCCCGGACACTTGTGGGACTGAGCCCGACTCGAAACTCTAAATCCTTGATTTCCTTGGGGACGCCTATTTCCATCTATAACCTCTAATCTCAGGCATACATAGATCGAATCTAACCTAAAAACCATCCCCAGCGGGACAATACCATTGTAGATTTTAGATTTGGCAATCCGGCTGGGCTAGGAGAATTTTTGTGGGATTTCCCGCCAGTACGATCGCAATTTCCCAAATTGATCGTTTTCCATCCAGTCGATCGTCTTGTTAGCTTGTTCCTACTTTATTTGATATACGTGGTCGGCATTGATATACCTTACGTCAAAATAGTCGTAAGTAAAGCTACTTAAAATGGTTATTCTAGATTTACCTTTTATACCCCATTTTTTTATTTTTTTTGAACTTAGTTTTTATTTAAATGACTCGAAATTATAATCAATGAGTTGCAGTTTTTGGGGCTTGGTAAGAGAAATGATTTTTTCGACCAAGTACCCGTATTGAGTTACCATATCAGCAACCATAATATCTTGAAATATTCCAACATCTTCGCCCGACGTTCAACTAAGTAGGTAGCTGCAAATAAACTTTTGAGATTTTGGCAAAGTTATCTGCTAAAAAAAATGGTAATAATCTCAAAAAATAGCCCGAAACAGTATAAAGTAGATGGTGGTTCTATAGATTTGCTTAAAAAAAAACTAACTTCTAGAGAGTTTGGTGTCAATATATTTGATCGGTCACTTATAATTTAACAGGCATAACTCGCCCCCCTATCTAAACAAATGCCACGCATACCTACCTTAACATTCGATCGCGGAACGCTCCTCCTACACCCGCCGCCCAAAGGCAGAGACTGGGTGGACTTTGCGACATGGGACGATCGCGTGGAAAAATACCGCATTCGAGCCATTCACTACCGCCCGTTGGTAGAATGCCTCCAAGCCGAGTGCATTCACTTCACCGACGAAGCTAGGGGATACGAACTACTCGAACTCGTACCCAGCGTGGAAATGCAGCCTTACCCACATCAAGAACAGGCCCTCGTAGCTTGGCAGGAAGCAGGAAGCCAAGGAGTAGTCGTCCTCCCCACTGCTTCCGGCAAAACTTATCTGGCACAATTAGCCATGCAAGTCACTGGTCGCAGTACATTAATTGTAGTACCAACTCTTGATTTAATGCACCAGTGGTATGCTAATTTAAAGGCAGCTTTTCCCGACATCGAAATCGGATTGTTGGGCGGAGGTTCGCGGGACAAAACGCCAATTTTAGTCGCCACCTACGACAGTGCAAGTATTCATGCAGAAACCTTGGGCAATAAATACGGTTTGCTGGTTTTTGACGAATGCCACCATTTGCCAACGGACTTTTATCGAGTAATTTCCGAATATGCGATCGCGCCTTTTCGACTCGGACTGACAGCTACACCCGATCGCACAGATGGCCGCCACAGCGATTTGCATTTCCTGATCGGCCCGACAGTATTTAGCAAAAGACCCGAAGATTTGGCAGGCGATGCTTTAGCCGACCATAAAATAGTTCAAATTATGGTAAAACTGTCAACAGAAGAAACCGACCGCTACGCCGAATTAATCAACATTCGCAACGACTTCTTAAAACAGTCTAACATCCGAATATCCAGCCTCGAAGGTTGGAAACAGTTTATCATGGCAAGCGCGCGATCGCCCCTGGGACGACGCGCCATGCTAGCCCACCGCCAAGCCAAAGAAATCGCCCTTTGTACCGAAGGAAAACTGCGAATTTTAGCCCAAATACTAGCAGAACACTCTCCCCAGCGCACCCTAATTTTCACGGGTGACAACGCCACAGTTTACCGAATTTCCCAAGAATTTCTCATCCCCACAATTACCCACCAAACCCCTGTCAAAGAACGCCACGAAATCCTCGATCGCTTTCGCAGCGGCGAATACAAAACCCTCGTCGCCTCCCACGTCCTCAACGAAGGAGTGGACGTTCCCGACGCCAGAATTGCTATCATATTGTCAGGTACGGGCAGCGAACGCGAGTACATTCAGCGATTGGGTCGAGTTCTCCGCAAAAGCAGCGATGTAAATAAGTTAGCAATTCTCTACGAAGTCGTCACCGAAGACACCAGCGAAGAAAGAACTTCTCAACGCCGCAGAGGAGGAATGCAGCCTCACAAACCCCAACCACAAACACAAATAGAACCGCCAAAGCCAGAATATCAGAAATTAGAAACTGTCAAACCAACACCCATTTACGGAGTCAACCGAGAGACTACCAAAAAAGCAGCAGAATCACCCGCCAAATGGGGAGAAGACAATGATGAAATTCCCTGGTAGTAAGCCTAAATAAGTTAGTTGTGGGATGGGTAGTCTTAGCGAAAAGATGGCTAGATAATTAAATCAGTCCTAGGTCTATTTAAAAACTACAATCTACAATCGATTTACGGAGTCAACCGAGAGGCGACTAAAAAGCAGCGGCATCGCCAGCAAAATGGGGAGAAAAAAATGATGATTATAAGGAAAATTGAAGATTGCCAAAGTAGAGTATAATCTCAATATCAACTAATTTACATTACTAAAAATGAGCGAAACTGCACAACTAAGTAACTTTAAAATTTTCCCCAAACATACAGGAGTTTGGGAGGGAGACTGGACAATACTCGATGCCGAATGCAAGGAAACCGTGCGTTTTACAGCAGTGGTAACTCAGAAAATAGTTGACAACCAATGGAGGCAAACTAACGTTCAAACTTATGCCAATGGCGACAACATAACCCAAAATTTTGTGGGTTATGTTGTCGGCGAAGGGCAAGTGCAAATTGAAGGTCTCGACTCGGTTTTTCCCAACTACAATACACTAGCGACAGAAGTTGGAAAGGAGTTGATAATTTTTCAAGTATGGGACAAAGCAACTGGCTTTATGAGGGCGGTTGAAACAATCAATCTTGTCAGTTCCGATCGGCGAATTAGGACTACCCAAAGCTTGACAGAAGAGGGAAAACTTAGGGGAGTTATGGTGATTGTTGAACGAAGAATTGAGTAAAACTTTTCACTGCTTATGTTACCCACTGATTTATTAAGTCACCGCCAAAACGGAGAATCAATTATTCCTCTCCGCCTCAAGATAGATGCTAAAAACTTAGATGCAGCCACCGAAATGATCGACTGCTTCCAAAGTGCGATCGGCAAAACCCAAGGCGAACTCGACGGACGCTTGCTAGAATTAGAAGGCGACAGCCCCGATTATCGGCTGAAACGGGGATTAGCGCACCTGCTGAAAGGCGGTTTCTGCACCTTGGAAGTCATCAGTCCCTTAGAACCCTCAGAGTTGAGACAGCGGGTTTTTGCCTTGTCCGCGCGATCGACTCCCAGCCCTCAATCCACCCAATTAACCCTGGAAAAAGTAGCAAGTGAACTCAGCCAAGAGTTAAACAGAGAAGTTTTACCCAGCGAAATCACTACAGGTTTATACGCGGATTTAAACGAAAACAAAATCCTCACTGAGTTTAATGCACCAACACCCGAAAACTTGCTTCACAAATACAATCTTTCTCAAGTTCAAGGCATATTTTACCGAGCAAGTCAAGTCCAATTAACCGCCCACCGCAACGATCCAGGAGAATACAAACTCTTATTTCGCTATCTGAAACTATTTCAATTAATGACTTACATCGAAGGCGATGCAGACCACGGTTTTACACTGACAATAGACGGCCCTACAAGCTTGTTCAAACCCAGCACCCGCTACGGCTTAGCCCTGGCGAAAATGCTGCCGGCACTGCTGCACGTCACTAAATGGAGTATGCACTCGACACTGCACACAAAAGATCCTTTTAGCGGCGTTTTGAAAACAGGTAAATTTACCCTAAATTCCGACTGCGGTTTAGTCAGCCACTATCCCCCTGGCAAGCCTTATGATAGTATGTTAGAAGCCGCATTTGCTGAAAGATGGAATTCCACAAAAACCGAGTGGCAACTAGAGCGAGAAGTTGATTTAATTCCGATTCCAGGTAGCGTGATGATTCCCGACTTTCGGTTGGTGCATCCCGACGGGCGAGTGTTTTTATTAGAAATAGTTGGCTATTGGCGGCCGGAGTATTTGCAAAAGAAATTTGCACAAGTACAGAAGTCTGAATGCGATAACTTGATTTTAGCTATTTCCGAACGGCTGAATTTAGAAAAAGCCGGGGTGAATGTAAATGACGTGCCCGCAAAAGTAGTCTGGTTTAAAGATAAATTGTTGCCGAAATCAGTGCTGGAAGTCCTCGAATAGTAAGTTATTCTGCATTTAAAATTAACTTTTAGGGCGCTGCTCAAAGCCCACCCCACAAGAGTTTAAAGAAAAATAAATCTACTGTTTTCTGTCTCTCTCTGCGCCCTCTGCGCCCTCTGCGGTTCAAAAAAATCCTCCTCAAAAAACCTCGCACATTCCCAGCTATACTAAAATGAGAATATCGCCGAATCCTTGCCACCGCTTACTCTTACCCTAAAATTGATTGAAAAATGGCAGACACAAGTATTGTCGAAAGAATCAAAAAGCTTTTAGCCCTCGCCACCTCATCCAATGAAAACGAATCGACTGCGGCGGCCCAAAAAGCTTCCCTTTTACTGGCACAGTACAATCTCAGCCTCGCGGATTTAGGGCCAAGTCACCAAGAAGAGATTGACGAAAACTCAGTTGAAACAACATCGAAATTTGTCACTTGGAAAATGATGCTGCTTTCGGGAATTGCCGACGCTAACGGGTGCAATGCCATGCGAAATACTTATACAGGCAGTATGTTTTTGGTGGGAACTTCTACTAACCTGATTGTTTGCAAACATCTTTACGAGTATTTGAGTTCGGCAATTGAAAAAAGAGCAAATTACCGCAAAGGAAACGGCAGGGGGTTGGCGTATCTGAATGCTTTTCGGGTTGGCTGCGCGACAAGGTTGAGACAAAGATTGTTGGAACAAAAACAGGAGATGGAAGAGTCGGGGATTCCGGGTTCGGGGGATGTGGCGGCTACTCCAGGGATTGTAGTGCGATCGATGTTTGAGAAAAATCAACAGGCGATCGCGGATTATCTAGAGGGCCGAGGGGCTAAAGTTAAAACCAGAAGTGGTTCTCAAGTCAGCAGCGCGGCGGGTTTTTATTCGGGGTATGAAGTGGGCGACAAAATTAGTTTGCACAAGCAAGTGCAGCCGCAAGGGGATATGAAACAACTTAATGAAAGTCTTTGAGTTTAAGTATAGTTAGCAATTCAATCTAGGCTGTTAATATCTGCTTCAGTTTTGGTGTAATAGATATATCTTGTCTAAAAAGACCGCGATATCTGTTACTTGTATTGCTGAAAATATTTCGTTTGAGGTAATAAAAAAGTCTCTTCGATATGCGCTCTTATTGTCGGACTACGATTACGACTACTATTTAAACAATCAACTAATAATTTATTAGCATCATAATACTGCCGTAAACGAGTTTTATATTCTTCGTTGAACTGCCAATCATGGCCTATATTCCGAGACTCAGTTGTTACGACTTTTACTTGGTCAAACCACCGGGAAAAATCATTGCCAAACCAATTATTAAATTTCTGAGATTTTTCTTTGTTTTCCTCATCCTCAGATATTTCATCCTCAGCTATTTCGTCATTAGGTAGTTCAGGTATCTCATCTTTGAGTTTTTCGAGCTTTTGCTTGAGTTCAGGTTTAAGTTCAAGGACAGCATCAAGCGCACAAGAACGGATAACTTTAGGTTTATCGGCAAAAACAACAAAAAAATAAACTGCGCTATCTAGATCAAGAGCATTATTACTTCCAAAATAAACCGTTTGCTCCAGAGCATAAGCACACTTAAAAAGACTGGATACAGGCTCTCGCATACTGTTAGAAAAGCGGTCTACTTCACGAGCAAAATACCAACTCCGCACGGTAGCTAGTCGGAAGGGAACTTGGTCTTGATTCTTGACTGACAAAGATTTTTGCTTTAACCAGCCAAAAAACTTTTGAAATTGGTCATTTTGGGGTATAATTTTATCAATTTGTTCTTTCATTAATCGCACTAATTCATCAGCCGAAGGTAACATTTCCGAAGTCAATAAAAACACGTCTCGCCATCGCTCTTCACTAATATGGACGAGTAATTTTTCTAAAAATTGTGGCTCTAAACTATTAGCAAATTTCCAAGCGGTAAAATACTCCTGAAATGTGAGATGAGAAAAAGAGTAAATTCCTCTTGCGCGTTCTACAAGTAGCCCATCTTGCTCTGCAATAGACTTCAGCACTGCTTCGCTATCTAACTGTACTTGCACCGGAGCGTTTTTTTCATCAGTTAATTTAGTAAGACCGTCGGCGATGATTTGCTCTATTATATCTCGCTCAAAAACTTTAATTTCATCGCCTCGCTCAAATGTAATGGCTGCTACGTGACTCAGCAGTTGTTTTTTGTTACGCACTGGCAACTTTCGATAAATTTCATCCCGTTTAATGTTCTTGGCTTCATCCCATCGGAAAAGCAGAATGTCTAATCCTTCTTCATAAAGCTTAGCTCGGGTAGAAGGAAAATTAGTTTTCTCTTGGAAAACTAAGCAGGCTAGATTGAGCAAGATAGGTGTGCCTGCTAGTTCTAGAATTGATTGATGTTCTGAAAGATACAATTTTTTAATAAACTCAGCAGCTTGGCTTAAACCCTGCTCTATAGAGTTCCTGGCAACTGCTACAAACCATTTTTTAGCGAATGCTTGTATTTGCTCACTCTTAAAATCGGCAACTTCGACCTCAGTAAATTTTAAACTAAATCGCCGATTGGCAAGCTGAGTAGAAATCCTACAACTTATAACAAATTTATTTCTAAAATAGTGTGTTGAAAAATAATATATTTCTCTCAAAACTGCATCAGCATTTTCTGGCTCTACCTCATCTAAACCATCAAGCAAAATAAAAACTCTGCCGTTAAAAAGCAAGGTATTAATCTGTTCTTCCCAAACATCACAATTTAACAATTCGTCGATGATGTAGTTTAAAAGGCTAAAATTACATTTATCCCGAGCAATCATAGCAAAATATTTCAGTTCTATAAAAATCGGTATAAGTTGAGATTGGAACCTACCTTGGTTGCACTGAATTGCTAAATGATTCAAAAAAGTGGTTTTACCTGACCCTTGTTTTCCCAGTACCATTAACTTCAAGTTATTTGCTGCTACCTCTAGACCCGGTACTCGTTCTTGTTGTGATTTATCTACATCAAGACGGTCAGACTTATCTATCGCTGAATTTAAACATAGAAAATCAGAAATCGTTTTCCTACTATTGCTAGGAAGCTTTTCCAGAACTTTGACCTCAATGTAAATATTATCTATTTCAACTGGCCATTCAACATCTAAGATGCGTAATTGTCCGCACTGATCTTTAATTTTAGCAGTGTGATAGGGATGCGATCGCACCCTTTGCACCAAGACATCGGGGTTATCCTCTGAAGCATCTTCAACCCAACCAAAATTCTGTTCTTGATCGACACTGGTGCTTGGGTTTGCGATCTTCGGTTCCTCACCACCTACCCAAGTCTCATCATCATAGACTGATGGCTGCGATTCGTTAATCCCTTGAGAATTACCCACACCTATCAACTCAGGCATTGACTTGGCAAACAGAGCAATTAACCCTGGTAGTTTGCGTTCTCTTTCATCTCGAATCTGAAACTTCTTATAAAGCGTTTTCAAATGCTGCTGTACTGCTTGTTCGCTTCCTTGACAAATGTCAAGGGCAATTTTTGCCTTACTCTCACCCGCTAACACTCTCAGGAGTACCTGCTTGGGCTTGCAGTTGGAAGGTAGTGTCTCGAAAATCTTTCTGACTGTTTTGGCATCCATATTAGGCGTTTCTCATAAAAATGAGATTTGTCTCACTACCAATATATGAGATTCCTAGCTGTCATGCTTAAAAAGTCAAGCCACAGAGGAAACTTTGATTATGACAAGTCTCAATAATCGACACTCACCCAAATTCCCCATTCAACTAGAACTACCTGTAATGCCTCAGAAAATAGATCCACTCAAACAAATGGAAGAAGCAATTCAAAGTATGCTAGGTCTGACATGGAAAACTGTGCTGCTTCAGATATCACCACGCAGCACTAAAGAACTCATGTTACAGCACGGTAAACTGATTGCTCTCAATGATGGCGAAGCCCGGATTAAAGTTTCCTCAACACCACTTTTGCTAATGGCAATTCAAAAACTTCCCGATGTTGAATCAGCCTTCAGAAAAGCTTTTGGAACAACAGTTAAAATCCGTCTCGAAGTGTAAGTGATATCGTTTCCGGTGACAGCGTATTATTCAATGCTTTGCCCGCGTGCGGTGCGTGACAATCAATAGTCCCACCGCCGCGAGTTAAAGTTTTCCCGTGGTCACGCACCCTACGACTGATATCCTGCACAGAGTACGATCGCCCTCAATCAATCAATCAATTCCGCTTCTTCAAAAATCTGTCTAGTCGTCAACTCCAAACCAGGCAGCAACTCATCCAAAATTAGTGTATTATCCGTATAAACTTGACTAGAACCATCGGTCAAAAAACTTCTAATTAAAATAGCCTCTGGATCAATCACCCAAACTCGCGGAACGCCCGCCGCCAAATAATCTTTCGCCTTCTCTTCAAATTCCTTCATACTTTGATCCGGCGATATAATCTCGATCGCCAGTTCAGGAATTGCGGGACAAGCTTCGTTTCGCCGCCAACTTTTCGGCAGACGCGCATAAGAAATGTACGTTAAATCAGGAACAGGCGCCCAATCTTTATCCTGACGTTTTAACAAAATCGCCCATTCTGGAAGCACTCGCCCCCTTCCTCTACACCATCCACGAATTAGGAGACACAAAGCTCCCTGTAAACTGGAATGAAAAAATTTTGGAGACACTTTAGGAACTGCTTCACCATCTACAAACTCACAATATACATCTCCGTCGGGCAAAGCTAGAAATTCTGCTAAAGTGAGTTTGGTTCCCATGCCTACCATGACTCCCAGCCCTCTCGCTAATTAATTCAAATATCAATTATACAAAATTTCCCAACATTCCTAGAAGTACGATCGCCCTTCTCCCTCTATGCCAAAAGTGGAACAGGCGTCCCGCCTGTGAATTTCTGTGAATTTCTGCCTCAAAAATCACAATCCCCATTCCCCAAAAACAATAGCAGGGCGGGCCATCCAGCCGCCCCACCTTCCCCAAAAGCCCCAAAACCATTCACTTCAACCAGGCAGGATGAGCCATCAAAGCCGCAAACGGCTGCACTCCTCGCAACTGATTTGACAGCGGCAAATGCCCTCTCGGCGCGCTCAAATCCCAGATAAACTCTTGCGGGTAGCGCGTCCAATTATTCCCCTTTTTCCAGCCAATTAGCGGCCACAATTTATCCCAATTCTTCCCCGAACTCAGCCAAATTTCCCGCTGCACTGAAAAGCCAAATTTGCCTTCAGAATGAACTTTCCACAGCGTATTAATTGTTTGCAAATCCGCTACGGGCAAACTCTCAACTTGCGTAAAATACAGCCACTTTCTCTGCAAAGCTGTATCACCAGCCAATTCACAAAGCTTGTCTAAAGTCAAGCGATCGGCTTCTTGAAATTCCTGTAACGCCAATAATTGTTGCAGCGGAGTGTAATCAATGTTAGAGTCCGATCGCAGCGGCACAAGCCCAGTCGGAAAATTCGCTTGCAAAAACTCCGTCGCTCTCGGAGAATTAGCACTGTAAAGAATTTGGTAAGCCTTACCCATTACCGCAGTCGGTGCATCTGACTTGCGCTCTAATAAAAATTCCATCAATACATCCCAACCGGAATCTGCTATTTGTTGTTGCAGCAGTTGCAGTTGAGTTTTTTCCGAACCTGACCTCAACTGAGAGCGGAGTTCGGCTGTATCGGCCGCCGAGTCTAGAGGAGAAGTAGAAATCGAGTCAGTCATGAGAAACTATCAGCTATCAGCTATCAGCTATCAGCGATTAGCTGAAGCCCTGGTTTTCCCCCATTGTACAATGGTACTGACTCCGATTCACTTCTCTGTACTCGGATGCCTGCGCGCAACGCCGCCTGGTTTAGCCTATCGCCCCCACCCTCTTCGCCAATGGCAGCAATAGCAAATAAGTCTACCATCTGAATTTTACGATCGATGCCATGTCAAAGAGTTTTTCTTGAACCTAGTCGTCCACGATCGAAACCCATGCAGGGAAGGAAGGCGGAAAAAAGTTTATGTCATATTCCGAGTCTTCCCACTCTTTGACCCAAAGCGGCACGGCGCCGGGGCTAGGAGTTGCAGAAAAGGTGCGTTCTTTGGCTTCGATCGAGTGAAATAGCTGTTTTAAAGTATCTCCCCGATCCAAAGCTTCGCTGAGGATGTCGTCCAACTCAGGATCTACCCGTTTGACGCGGTTTTTGTCCTCCTCCAGCCACAGAAGTTTCAAAGACTTCAGATCTCTCGGACTGAGGATGCTCTTGTAGTACACGCGCTTAAGGGTCGCTACGGGTTCCAATGAGCGTTCGATCCGGCGAATTTGCTGAACTCGCAGGTAGTGCCATTCCGCTAAACGCTTGCGTTCCGAAGGCGGGAGGGTTCCCTTCCCCGCTGCGTGTTTGTAATCGTATTTAATCAAACTGCAAGCCATATTGGCTAGCAGGTGAATCAACTGTTTTTCTTTGGGTGTCGCCTGACGCCGTTCCTGGGTTCGTGTTAATACACGCTGTCTGCGGGTAGTTTCGAGAGTATTTTCCATTGGGTTTTTACGATATCAAATACGATTGTGCCAGATCCGAATCCCGAACATCAGAAGGTAAGGAAGTTGATAGGCGGGGAAACTCCACCGACAGACTCGCCTTACCTGTTTATTTTCCCATCCACCGTTCTCTGAAACTGATCCCCACCCCCGGGATTAGGTAGACCGATCTTGGGATCGAGTTTTAACCGCCTCGATCAGAGGCGGTTGCGACAACAAATGCCACCACAACCACAACCACAACCGCACAAGAGCAAACCACACAAGAGCGCCAATTATTTCCTGCCTTTACCCGTTTTTACCTCTTCTGCCTCCCCATCCTCATTCGTTCCAGTGTAGTTAAAGTCGGGACGACTCTCCCAAGCCGTCAAACTGCTGGCTGATGAATGTTGTGGGGCGATCGCTGAAGCGCTGGCGCTGCCTGCCTGGAAAAAGCCGAAGCCAGCCGAGGCAATTACCCCTAATACTAAGATGCTGTTTTTCATGTTCGATGACCCTGATTTCCGTAGATTGACACTTTTTGGCTAACCCGATCTGTCAGAAATGGGTTGATGCAATAGCCCACTTGTCTTCTGATAAATCTGCCTGCCATAATCAATTCAGACAGGCACACCCGCTTGCGATCGGAAACGCCGGAAGTGACGTGTTACTAACGTCCACGATCATCCATCAACCCGAATTTTTTGGGTAGTGGAGCGAAAGCCATCAGGGCGTCGATCCATCAGGGAGTTATGCCATCAGGGTGCTAATCCATCGGGTAGTTAAGCCATCAGGGCGCATCTTCTACAATTAGCCACCGACTTAACTTTTATAGTTGAGTAAGTGGTTAGCCTGGTACTGACAAAGCCTTTAAGAATTAAACTTTTTGTGGATGCATCCTGAAAAGTTTGTTCTTTAGGAATCCCCGAACGCGAAAGCCCGGGGAAAGTCAGCAGCATGGAATTCCATGCAATCTAAGTCAACTAAAAAAACGCAGATTAACGATATCTCCCACTCAAGCAGTCCTCAGCAAAACGCTGGGGTTTTTTATTGGCAGCCATTCTTCAGCGTTTTTCTCTGGCATCCGGCAGGCGGAGCTGAAGGCAGAAGGTAGACGGCGGTGTGGTTATGAGTTTCCCTGCCAACATCATACCACCGGGTGAAATTTAAAGTATTATTGTAAAAAAATGTGAAAAAAAAGGGCGTTTTAGCGTTCTTAATCCGATCGAGTGAAAATATCAATTATGTGAACGAGTGTAAAAAATCAAGTGGCGGGCTACGATTGGGCCGATCGTAGGATTTGGGGCGAACGCTTGCAAAGATACGGTAAAGATTGACAAGGAGAAAGCTGAGCTAGTAGACAATAGAGAAAGAGGAACAAAAATTTTCCACCATAGTAAGCTGGCAATAATTCCACCTTGTAACCTTTCGATCGCACAGCATAGGGGCGTAAAATCTTGATGAATTCCCAGATGACAGCAGAAGTCAACTCAACGTACCACTATCAAGTCGGAGGATATTTGCCTGCCGGTGCGCCCACCTATGTCAGGCGATCGGCAGACAGCGAGCTCTACGAAGGACTCAAAGCGGGAGACTTCTGCTACGTATTGAGTTCGCCACAAATGGGCAAGTCCAGCCTGCTAGTGCAAACGGCCAAAAGGTTGCAAGCCGAAGGTACAGTTTTTGCTGCCATCAACTTGAGAAGCATCAGCAGCCCAGATATCTCTCCCCAAAAGTGGTACGCAGGAATCATGTACCGCATGGCAAGCAGTTTACACATCACAAACAGGTTTGATGCCATCAAGTGGTGGAACGATCGCGAACTGCTATCACCGGTGCAGCGATTGGAGATATTTATCGAAAAAGTTTTGCTCAAGTCACTTCAGCAAAATCTGGTAATTTTCTTAGATGACATTGACAGCATCAGCAGCCTAAATTTCAGTACCAGCGATTTTTTTGCCTTGATCCGGGCTTGTTACTCCAAGCGGGCAGAGCAACCGGAATACAATCGCCTGACTTTTGCTGTTATGGGAGTAGCAGCCCCCTCAGAATTGATCCGAGATCCCAGATGCAACCCTTTTTATATTGGACGGCAGATTCATTTAAGTCGATTCCAACTGCACGAAAGTTTGCCGCTAGCAAAAGGATTAGCCCTGAAAGCTTTTCGCCCCCAAAAAGTGCTCCAAGAAATATTAGCTTGGACGGGCGGTCAACCGTTTCTCACTCACAAACTTTGCCACTTGGTACTTGAATACGGGCCTTTTATTGGTCGAAATTCCGAAGCTCAGCAGGTTGAAAAACTAATCAAACACAGAATTATTAAAAATTGGGAAGAAGAAGACGAACCCCAACATTTGATACCCATACGCGATCGCATTTTCCATAGCCACTGCGACCTCACGCGGCTGTTAACCGTGTACCAGCAAGCTTTGCAACCTGTCAAGGCAACAAAACCGGGGGAATCGCAGGGACTACCAGCAGAATACTCTCCCGAAAAACTAGAATTGCAACTGTCAGGACTGGTTGTTAAATCTCACGGTAAATTAATAGTTTCCAACCTAATTTATCAGTCAGTTTTTAATCAATTCTGGGTAGAAAAAGAGCTGGGAAAATTGGCTCCCTACTACTCCGCGCTAGCAGCATGGCTGGCTTCAGACCGCGAAGATGAATCGCTGTTATTGACAGGGGAAAGTTTGCAGTCAGCTTTGGATTGGGCTGCGAACAAACAATTAAGCCAAGAACACTATTGGTTCTTGAATCCCGATCGAACTTTTGGGGAACAACCGACAGTGGTTGTCGCACAAGTTGCAGACATCAGCGTAGACACAGATGCAGACAGCCGCATCCTCACCCCGCCCTCAGATAGTGTTCCAACTGGCAGCAACGAACAGATATTGTACGATCACATCGTCTCCTGCGTGGAAACAGAATCCCCCGCACAGGTGATCGAGCGGTTCCGAAAGCTATTTATCGACGGCATGGGGTATCCCGAGCGAGAGATTGAAGCAACTTTGTACAGTATAGTCTCCGTCAAGCGATTGGATCAGCACTTTAAATATATCCTACACCGCTGCTGCTACATCCCGATCAACCGCTGGCAATTGCAATCACACAACCAGTTCGCGATCGCAAATTTAGTAGCTTTATTTAAGCAGAGTTCTCCCCGATTCGGGACGGAATTTTACATAGTCAAGCGCTTGCAAGAACAAATAGCTTTCTTTACTAAAAGTGAAGAGTTTCAGACCCTAGAGCGCTTAGTAAAAGCCCTAGATAGAGAGGCGGAACCGCAGCAACAAGATACTGATTCTCCTTTGGGCGAATTGATATGTCGGTATCCTTATTTGTACGGCTATTCTCTACTGAGCAAGGGCAGCATTGAGGAAGACCAACAAACTATTCAAAAACTGGCATTTCAAAGACAGCAACAATTTGAAACACATTTGTCTCAATATTTAAATTATTTGGTTGAGCCGAGAAATACAGAAATAGGAATTGTGCAGCGAGCGCCTAATCCCACACTTTTGAACGATGCAGAACTGCACTTAGCCGTCATGGAATTTGCCGGAAAAGTAGCAGGCGATCGCAGCTACAAAGAAGCCGCTCAATTTTTCCTGAGAGATTCCAGACAAACTCCATCTTACGCCTCATTTAAAGTGGATTTATATGAATATTTAATAGCGTCTATCGAACCCGAATACGGCGGGCGTCAATTTAATGACCGTTTGTACAAACAAATCAAAAATACATTGCGAGAACATGACTCGGTGAAATTCAATAATTCATTGTTAGTTCGGACTTGCCACCAGTTGTTCAACTTCTTAGTAGTGGAAAATTCCCAACATCCCAGCCACTACGTTTTTTACGACTTGGTGTACAACCTCGGTGCCAGCAGAACAATGGGTTTACTGCTGAAACTTGTACTGCTTTCGGGCAAGGTCAAACCAGAGTTGGAAAAGCGATTTTCTATTTTGTTTAATCACTATGAAGGTAAAGCTTCTAATGAAATTATGTGGTTTGTCAAATCGTTGGAAAATTTCAATGTAGCTTTGGTTGTGAATTTTGGTAAGACGGATTTGTCTTTGGTTAAACAGCATCTGATTTTGAATTAAAAAATAACAAAAGCGCTCGATCAGCGTGATAGCTTAGTATGAATTTAAAAACCTCACGGGAAAACAAATAAAAGCCTGAGAAGTCACAGCAACGATCGACGAAAAAGGTCAATTAATTCTCGATCGACCTTTAACCGCAGAAACTCCCGGCCGCGTGCAAATCATCGTCCTTTTTCAGAAACCTACAGATGAAGCTGAAGAAGACCCCGACGATACTTTAGTTGCAGAAGTAAAAAAAGCAAGTCTCAGAAGATCGTTGCAGCAAGCTAAAGCCGGACAAACCAGATGAATCTCGGAAGTGTGGGAGAGAATCGATCGATTTTAGATTTGAGATTTTAGACGATCGCATGATTGATCGAGTTGAATAGCCGTCGATCGTACTTTTGTTAACCATATATTCAAAATCCGTGAAGCGAAGCTATCCCGAAGGGCATCGCACAGACATCAGCCTCAACTCCATCCGCAACATCATCGCCGATTTTGATGAAAGCCAATAGCGGTGTATTATTAACTCTATGATTAGCTATCTCAAAGGCACAGTCGCCGATATCGCCAAAGGCAGCAACCGCGTCATCTTGACTCTGGAAGTCAATCAAATTGGCTATGAAATCCAAATTTTGCCCCGCGTGACCGGTCAATTGCCAGCATCCGGCGAAGTCGCCCAAATTTTTACCCACCAGCAAGTTAAGGAAGATCAAATCGTATTGTACGGTTTTGGCAGCGCGGCAGAACGCGATTTGTTTCGGCAGTTGACGAGTGTCAGCGGTGTGGGTGCTCAACTGGCGATCGCACTTCTCGATACTTTAGGATTGCAAGATTTAGTCCAGGCGATCGTCGGCGGTAACACCCGCATCCTGGCCAAAACACCGGGCGTCGGTACAAAAACCGCAGAACGCCTCGCCCTCGAACTCAAAAGCAAACTCTCGGAATGGCGACAGCAAGCAGGTTTGACAACTTCCGTCGCCGCCGGAGTCCCCCCAGCTATTCAAGAAGAAGTCGAGATGATCTTGCTGGCGATGGGATACACTGCGGCTGAAGTCTTGCAAGCGCTGCAAACCCTCAGTCAAGACAGCACTTTGTCCGCCAAAGCGAATGCCGATGATTGGATACGTGAGGCGATCGCTTATTTGAGCCGATAATCCCCTACCCGATCCCGAAACCGGGAATAAAAACCAAAATTCCGCCGGGCCAACAAACCCATCCCTGGCAAAAATTTTATCGTTGTTATGCTTCCCCTGTGATAACATAGGAGATTGTGACAATCGTACAAAAAAAACTAAAATCAATTCATGGCTCTTACACAACAGCGCAAACAAGAAATCATGGGCGACTTCCAAACCCATGAAACCGATACCGGCTCAGCAGATGTCCAAGTCGCCATGCTGACCGATCGCATCACAAAACTCAGCGCCCACCTGAAAATCAACCAAAAAGACTTCGCCTCCCGGCGCGGTTTGATGATGATGATCAGCCGCCGCAAGCGCCTGCTGGCATACATCCAAAAGCAAAATGCCGATCGCTACAAAGCATTGATTGCCCGTCTAGGCATTCGCGGCTAAACACCACAGCCAAAATTTGCGACAATATTCTTTAATCTTGGACAAACACCAAGAGTTATTGAAAAATGTTCGAGATTTCAGGTTAGAGATAAAATATGTCCTCCGAACCACCCCGCAAGCGCTTGCCCTTTGAACCGGCAACAAATCGTAAAAAAACGCCTAAAAAGCCCCCAGAACCCCAACCAAGCGTAGCCTTAGAGTTGGATTCTGCCGACAAGCAGCCCAAAGCTAACAAAACTCGAAAACAGTCGCAATCCATCCCCGAAGTAGTCAGCCAACGCATGATATCCCGCATAGCGGTATTCTGCGGCGTACCTACCCTATCGGGAATTTCCACATTTTTTGTGAGTTATTTCGTAGTCAGCAAGGGCTTGTTTGATTTGCCCAACACAGCAGTATTGCTGGTAAGCATGGGCTGTTTTGGTCTAGGCGTTCTGGGATTAAGCTACGGAGTCCTCTCAGCTTCCTGGGATGAAGAAATTTCAGGAAGCACTCTGGGGTGGGAAGAATTTAATACCAATTTTGGACGGATGCGAGAAGCGTGGCGCGCCGCGAAGCCAAAAAGTTAGTCATTAGTCATGAGTCATTAGCTAAAAAGTAAGCTGTTAACCATTAGCGAGTTTGTATTTGGGGAGGGAACAAGAACCAGCCCCACAACAATGCTAATAATACTGATATAAATAGATTCTCGATCGCCATTGCATCTATTTTTCTCAGTGCATCAGAGTCATCATCCGTTTCTAGCCCAACTAAAAAGGCAAAAAAAATATGATTATTGTAATGAAAGCCGGCACTCCAGAAGCCGAGATCGATCGACTAGACGAAGACCTGCGCACTAACTGGGGTTTGATACCAGAAAAAATCGTCGGCCGTTACAAAGTTGTTATGGGTTTGGTAGGCGACACCGCCGAGCTGGAACCTCTGCAACTGCGCGAAATGAGCACCTGGATTGAAGAAGTCCTGCGCGTGGAAAAACCCTACAAACGCGCTTCTCTGGAGTACCGCCAAGGAGAAGCCAGCTCCGTAGCGGTTGCTACTCCTTTAGGAACTGTAACGATCGGCTTGCATCACCCGATCGCGATCGTAGCAGGCCCTTGCTCGGTCGAAAACGAAGAAATGATTGTCGAAACGGCAATGCGCGTCAAAGCTGCGGGAGCTCATTTTCTTCGTGGTGGCGCATACAAACCCAGAACTTCCCCCTACGCTTTCCAAGGCCACGGCGAGAGTGCTTTGGGATTGCTAGCTGCGGCGCGGGAAGCTAGCGGTTTGGGAATTATCACCGAAGTTATGGATGCGGCCGATTTAAGTGCGATCGTGGAAGTAGCCGACGTGATCCAAGTCGGGGCGAGAAATATGCAGAATTTCTCACTGTTGAAGAAAGTCGGAGCTCAAGATAAACCCGTTTTGCTGAAGCGCGGCATCTCCGCCACCATTGAAGAATGGTTGATGGCTGCTGAGTATATCATGGCTTCTGGCAATCCGAACGTGATTTTGTGCGAGCGCGGAATTCGCGGGTATGACAGGCAATATACGCGGAATACGCTAGATTTGTCGGCAGTACCAGTATTGCGAACCCTGACTCACTTACCGATTATGGTTGACCCCAGTCACGGCACCGGTTGGGCGCAGTTTGTACCGTCAATGGCCTTTGCTTCGATCGCCTCTGGTACTGATTCGCTGATGATTGAAGTGCACCCGAATCCGAAAAAAGCTTTGTCTGACGGGCCACAATCTTTAACACCGGATCAGTTCGACAAGTTGATGGAAGAATTGGCGGTGATTGGTAAAGTCATGGGTCGTTGGCCGCAACCCGTGCCAGTGTTGGCATAAAAACAGGCGAAACGCCTAACCTAAAATGCGATCGCGCTTAAATCCCCGACTTCTTTAAGAAGTCGGGGATTTTGTTATTCTGTTTTTGGAATAGAGGCCCAGGGGCGATCTGGGGGGGTGACAAACATAGCTAGGAACCTTGCCTGATTAAGGTTACAGCCTTGAACCCATGTCGATAAAAATGACGTTGATTACGAGTTAACTTCATTAACTATTCTACAGGCTCAGCATATTTTTCGAGATAATTAATCCACTGTTGGCTATCATTCCCAACCCCGAATGTACTACGTCGGCGATAAGTTCTTTCAGGTTCCTTGCGGCGACAAACATATTTTCATTACATCTCGATCACTACCAAACCTTGAACACCTTCACAAAACCTGCCATAAGCAGGTAAATTCAAAAACCAAGTTGAAACGGGCTTGAAGCAAAGCTTGAGCGCAGTGAGCTGGAAACTCTCATGCTGCGTTCTTAGGGGAGGGGACAGAGGTGACTCTCGAATCTTACCCGACTACCTTCCATCGACTCAACCAAGTCCCGGTCCAAAGTATATTTCCGGGGTCAAAAAGTAGACCCAAGCCCTGAAGAGGAGTCAGCGCTCGGATAGCCGAGCGGTGAAGGAGAGCCAAAACCCTTGTTGTGTATAGGTTCAAAAAAAGTCAAAAATATTTTGGCAAAACGCTTGACAACTCTGGGGAGAGTTGATACATTAATAAAGCGCCAGAAGAGAGGCGGTTCAAACAACCGCGAACTAAAGGCAAAAAACTGAACCTAGAAAAAAGAATAGTTTGAAAGCTTAAAGCACTATTAACCTCGTCAAAAAAATCAAGATAGAGAGTCAAGGCGAAAGCTGATACTCAATATCGCAAACAACGAGAAAAAAGTCAAGGGAAAAAAACCAGCCTTCAGGGCTGAGTGGAAATAGCTTGACTTTAGCCAAAAAGAACTCAACAACACGGAGAGTTTGATCCTGGCTCAGGATGAACGCTGGCGGTCTGCTTAACACATGCAAGTCGAACGG
>NZ_JAUBUG010000066.1:0-37769 GCF_036705345.1 Microcoleus sp. B3-D2 | reverse complement strand
TCTTGCACTTTATTCTCGCTCGCGCGCTCGAAACCTTTCGCGACGCAATATGCACTCGATTATTCAGCAAGCCCTAAATAATACCTTGTCAAGCCAGCCGCGTCAAGCTTTTTACCCAAAAAAAAAGGCAAATTTTTAATATTTTATTTAAAAAATAATTTGTTGGACGCAGGGGAGAAATTCACAGGAACGATGGCGCGGGTGAATAGTATCAGAAATGCGAGCAATCGGGTAACTGGGGAGAATTAATGGGTTGAAATTAGTTGAATCTCAAATCCGGTTCTATCGGAATTATATTCTCTTGGCTTACGTGAGAGCGATCGAGCGATGCCACAAGCGAGGAATCACGCAAGTGCTGCACTGAGAAAATTATGATTCCCAGTGCAGTGCAGAAACAATATAATTAGACAACCGCAGCGGCTTTCATCGCCAAAATTCGATCGATGGCATCCTCAACCACCTTATCAGGCGTAGAAGCACCAGAAGTCACGCCGACTACAATTTTACCATCCGGTAGCCAACCTTCGGTTACGATCAAATCTGCCCCCAAAGGCTTGTGTTCGATCCGATTTCCGGGTAAAATGCGCTCCGCACAATCAATGTGATAAGAAGGAACAGTTTTGTCGATCGCAATTTCCTGCAAATGCGTAGTATTAGAAGAATTAAAACCCCCAATCACCAGCATCAAATCCAACTTTTCCTCAACCAAACTCAACATAGCATCTTGCCGTTCCTGAGTCGCATCGCAGATAGTATTAAAACTCTGAAAATGGTCGTTCAAATTTTCAGGTCCAAACTTCCGCATCATCGTTTTTTCAAATAACTTACCAATGTTCTCTGTCTCAGTTTTGAGCATAGTAGTTTGGTTAGCAATACCAACACTTTCCAAATCCACATCTGGGTCAAAACCAGCAGAATAAGCCTTGCTAAATTTAGCAAGAAACTCATCGCGGTCGCCCCCATGCAAGATATAATTGCTGACATATTCAGCTTCCTGGAAATTCAATACAATCAAATACTTATCAGCAAAAGAACTCGTAGCAACAGTTTCCTCATGCTTGTATTGACCGTGAATAATCGAAGTATAATTCCTCTTTTTGTGCTTTTCAACAGTATTCCAAACCTTAGAAACCCAAGGACAAGTAGTATCAACAATCTTGCAGCCCTTATCATTAAGCAACTGCATTTCTTGCACGCTTGCTCCAAAAGCTGGTAAAATTACCACATCGCCGCTATCGACAACCGAAAAATCTTTCTGTCCCTTCTCAACAGAAATAAAACCAACTTCCATATCCCGCAAATGCTGATTTACAGACGGATTGTGAATAATCTCATTAGTAATCCAAATCCGTTCTGACGGGAAATGTTGGCGAGTCTCGTAAGCAATAGCTACAGCGCGTTCCACCCCCCAGCAAAAGCCAAAAGCCTCAGCCAGCCGGATCGTAACTGCGCCGCGTTCTAGCCTGTAATTATTGTCGCGAATTTGCTGGATCAGACTGCTTTGATAAGCTGTCTGCATCACGCCAGCTACCTCAGCTTCGTGTCCGAAACCTTTGCGGTGGTAGTTTTCAGACTGTTGGAGCGATCGTTTAAAAGCTTTAGTATCCATGCGGTATCGAGTTGAAATCTAGGTTAATTACCTTTGATTTTAGAATGCCTGGGGTGCGATCGCGATTATTGGCTCAGTAGGGAAGAGGGGATATGCTATTTATACGATCGACACATGATATCAAATCCGTTAGCATCGGAATAGTAAATTCGAGTTCACTGTTGACGGTTGACTGTTCACGGCCTCAACAGTCAACAGTCAACAGTCAACCGTCAACATCATTCCGGTGTAACCGGAAATGATATGAGAGGGAAGAAGGAATGAACCGCGAAGACGCGTTCGGCGAAGCCGTTCCCGTAGGGTAGAACGCGAAGGAAGAAGAAAGAAGAATGAGACAATTGGGCGAACAGGTAGAACAGTTGGCTTATAGAGTGATTGGGGCGGCTATTGAGGTGCATCGGCTTTTGGGGCCAGGATTTTTAGAATCAGTGTATCAGGAATCCTTAGAAGTTGAATTTCGGATGCGGGGGATACCTTGTCAGCCTAAAAAGCCAGTAGCAATCACCTACAAAGGTCATCAAGTCGGCGAAGGTCAATTAGACTTTATGGTTGGCGATATCCTCATTGTCGAACTAAAAGCTGTAGAAAAGCTAGCTCCCATCCACGAAGCCCAAGTTATCTCTTATCTTAAAATGACCAAAAACAGCTTGGGCCTTCTGATCAACTTCAACGTTCCCATCCTCAAAGAAGGCATCAAACGAATCATACTTTCATCTTAACCCTTCTTCCTCTTCCTTCTTCGCGCTCTTCGCGCCTTCGCGGTTCGTTAAAAAAAAAACTTAAAAAAAGCCGAGAGACCCAGATAGCTGAGTCTCTGCACGATCGAACTCCCACAAAAAATCAGCTTCAAATCTTCTTTGGCGCAAAAGGAGAACTCGATTCAAACGAACTGAAACCGCCGGCAAAATCCTCACCGTAAGCTTCTTCCCCGTGCTCGCCGATATCCAAACCTTGGTCTTCAGCAGATGAGGGCACTCGCAGTTCCATAAACTGCCCCAAAATTTTCAGGATCACAAAAGTGCCCACAGCCGCAAACACGTAAGTAGCTAGAACGCCTACAAACTGGGTGACGATTAGCCCCGGATTCCCCGCAAACAGCCCGTCATTTCCGAGATCGTTAACGGCTTTAGTCGCAAACACACCTGTCAGAAGCGCGCCCACAGTTCCGCCGACGCCGTGAATCGGGAAGGTATCCAAAGAGTCGTCAAATCCCAGCTTAGCCCGGAAACTAACGGCAAAGAAGCAGCAAACCGAAGTGATCGATCCGATCAAAAGCGCTCCCACTGGAAGCACGAATCCAGCCGCAGGTGTGATTCCCACCAATCCCGCGAGGAAACCGCTAGCAATTCCCACTGCTGTCGGTTTGCCTCTGAGCACCCATTCCACAATTGTCCAAGTTAAACCGCCGGCTGCTGCAGAAATCATCGTGGTGACAAAAGCCACTGTTGCTAAAGAACCAGAACTCAAAGCACTACCGCCGTTGAAGCCAAACCAGCCAAACCACAGCATCCCAATTCCCAGCAAGACGTAGGGTACGTTGTGGGGGGTGTGGGGCTTGTTCAAGTGGTCTTTGCGGGGCCCGATCATCCAAGCTGCGACAACCGCAGAAACGCCGGAACTAATGTGCACGACTGTGCCCCCGGCAAAGTCCAGAGATCCGATCGCCTGCAGCCAGCCTCTACCCCAAACCCAGTGGGCTAAAGGAGAGTAGATGAAGGTAGACCACAGCAGCACGAACCAGAAATAGGTTTTAAATGTTACCCGTTCGACTATCGCCCCGGAAATCAAGGCTGGAGTGATGATGGCGAACATCATCTGGTACACCATGAAGACTTGGTGGGGTATTGTCGGTGCGTAGCCGATCGGATCTGGTGTGTTCGCCGTGACGTTGTTCAAGAACATCCAGTCCAAGCCGCCGATGAAGGTTTCGAGTCCTTGGCCAAACCCTTTATCATTGAGGTTGCTGCGGGTGACATCAAAAGCCAAACTGTAGCCCCACAGCGTCCAGGTGACGCCGATCACTCCCATCATGACTAAGCTCATCATCATGGTGTTGAGGACGTTGCGCGATCGCACCAGTCCCCCGTAGAAAAAGGCCAGCCCCGGTGTCATTAGCAATACCAGTGCTGAGGAGATCAACATCCAGGCCGTATCGCCGGGGTCGATAGGATTGGCCGCCACCGCAGCAGCGGCACCAGCAGCATCTTGAGCTAAGGCATTGTCCGTCAGCGGCACGCTTAACAGCCATAGTGCCAGGATGCCGATCGTTAAACTTTTTTTGATCACGTTAGTTGTACCTTTTCATACTCAGCAATTTTCAGGGAAGACCGAGCCGATTTTAGATGTGAGGATTTTAGATGCAATAGTTATTTGGTTTTAAGTCCCTGTTTTAGCGGAACAAATCTTCAATAGATAATTCCCCAATCCTCAACCGTCCGACTTCGTATAGCCGGAATCATCTAAATTCGTCAACTATCAATCCAACGATCTGTGCCTTTTGGATTGCACCATTTGTACACACAGTTATTCTGTATCACCCTATACTAAAGATCTAAGGATCATATTTCTTAATCTATCCGTCGCTACTTGACATAGCCCGTGACAGCAGAATATTCGGGGAGGGCTAGTAGAGGATAGGGGGAGAGTTTTGAGTTGGGGAGAGTGGGAGGATGAGGGGGGGAGAGTTGGGGACAATATGACTTCATCCTCGATCTTTCTAACGGATGAAGGACTAATAACTAATAACTAATGACTGATGACTAATCTTTCAACTGCATCTGACTGAACAGTTGCAGGGCCGATCGCCAAACCAGATAACCTTGATCGTTAAGGTGTAAGCCGTCTGTGCTGAGTTCAGTTGGCAAATTGCCGTCAGTATCCGCAAACAGCGGGTACAAATCCAGATACAAAACATTTTCAGAACTAGCAATCTCTTTGAGCCGCCGATTTATTGCCCGAATCCGACTGTTAGGAATCGCCAACAGCCGATCGCGATTTTCCCAAGTAGCTTGTTCCCCGCTGTGCGGCAAAATCGACTGCACAACCACTTCTGCTTTGGGGTGAGCCCAGCGCAAATCGCGAATAATCTGCCGCTGGTTGTCCAAAATCCCTTCGTCGCTGGCCCCCCGCAACAAATCGTTAATCCCGATCATCACAAACACAGTATCCGGCACAGTTCGATCGAACAACTGCAACCGCTTCAGCAAACCCACGGAAGTCTCCCCGGAAATCCCTTGATTCAGCCAAAATCGATCGACCGGTAACAGCTTCGTCGGAAACCACATACTCAGAGAATCCCCAGCCAAAACACTCAGCCTTGAGGGTCGATTCGCCGCCGCCGCCTCAGCTTCGCGACCCAACTGCGTCACCCACTGCTGGTAAGTCCATTTATGTCGCGGTCCTGGAACAGGCACGTCTAGTACTGGGTTTGCAGAGCTCACCGGTTGGTCAATTTGTTCCTGGGCGCCTTCTGCCGTCACCGCATCATTCGCCTGGAAGCTTTCTGTCAAGTTCTGTCCCCCCAGGAGTAGTTGAGCAAGTGTGAATATCAGTACCCCGTTCGTCACCAAAGATAGCAAAGCCCAAACCGGAACAGCTTTCGATCGGCTAACTTCCATCCCTAAGAGGGATTTATGAGTTCTACTTCTGCTACCTCCTCCAAACTTCTCCATAAACTCAAGCTATTTGCAGGCCTCACACCGAATAATTTGCACTGATTGCTGCATCAAATTTTACCGCTCAATTAAAGCCTCAATTCTTGTAAGAATCAAGCACTGTGCTGTGTTGGGCAAGGGCGGCGATGCAGAACTTTGCTTTTTCGCACTACTTTACCATAAAAAATCTGCCTGCCAAACTTTCTTGCACGGCAATCGGATTTGTCCAAGCTGCAGGACTGCACAAAAATATATCTAAAAGTGATCGAACTTACTCAGTTCTGATGCTAAAATCCAAAAATGAAAAAATTAACTATAACTGAAGCCGCCAAAATTAAAGGTGTGAGCGCTTCCACGTTACGCAGGTGGGAAGCCGAAGGCAAGCTAATACCGGAACGCACCGCTAACGGTCACAGACGGTATGACCTAGCTCATCTTCTCGGCTTAAAACCCAACGGCGCTTTAACCATAGCTTACGCTCGGGTTAGCAGCCACGACCAAAAAGATGATTTAGACAGACAAAAACAAGTTTTGGAATTGTTTTGTGCATCTCACGGCTGGCAATTCCAAATCATTGATGATGTGGGTTCTGGGGTTAATTACAGTAAGCGGGGTTTACAACATCTAATTAGGGCGATCGCAGACAATCAAGTAGAAAGGCTGGTATTAACTCACAAAGACAGACTGCTGAGATTTGGTTCTGAACTAATTTTTAATTTGTGCGAACACTTTGGGACAGAGGTAGTGATTGTAAATCAAACCGAAAATGCTAGCTGTGACGAGGATTTAGCTAAAGATATACTAGAAATAATCACTGTTGTCTCCGCCCGCCTAGATGGCAGCAGGAATCCCAAGAACAAGCGCATCGTTGAAGAACTTAAAGCAATTGGCGGTAAACTCTAATCAATACACCAGTTTACAAAGCTCGTCAGTTACAGATTCTCTATTCCCCATTACCAATTACCGGCGCACATCTCATGCAATCGGAAACTACTATATGTAAGGCGTTGCATAATAGCGGCATGATTTTGATTTTTTTTGTGGGAGGGGCCCCTGATCCCGAAGGCGTGTATTTTCACAGCAGGCGGGACACCCCACCATAATCATCCTCAAATTGTGCAACGCCATATGTCAGCCCTTAAAGGTCAACTAAAAATAAAATTATGCCCGCGTTCGCATCGAAGATTCAAACGCGAGCACAACGATAGACAGCCATATGTTGGGGGCTATTTCAGATGGTGGTTTTTCTGAATAAAAGCGTGAATTAGCTGATAAATAGCTAATGTAGGATACGAAAGCTGAATTGGTCGATCTCTTCGCACGCTCTACAGTTTTGTAGTCCTACCCCCAGAACCCCCAGCATAACCGCCGTAGCCACCCTCAATTCTGTTGTCCAAGCTAGTTTCCTTAACAAACCCGGTGTAAGCTTCCATCCCGTGTTCGCCGATATCCAAACCTTCAGCCTCCTCTACAGCAGAAACGCGGATACCCAGCAAAGCTTTGAGTGCGGCCCAAAAAATCGTACTCAGCAGCACGGTCATCCCGCCTACAGAGATAATGCCGACCAACTGCGCCCCGAGTTGACCGAAACCTCCGCCCACAAGCAATCCGGCTGCCGGGCCTGTGGTATAAAGTCCAGTTGTAGGCCCGTCAGCAAACAAGCCAACTGCCAGAGTTCCCCAGATGCCGCAGACTAAGTGAACTGAAGTTGCGCCTACAGGGTCGTCAATTTTCAAGTTGTCGAAGAAAGTTACTGCGAAAACTACCAGGATACCGGCTATCGTGCCGATAATGGCCGAGTTGGGGATGTTGATCCAAGCGCAGCTCGCTGTTACCCCGACTAAGCCTGCGAGGATGCCGTTGATAATCATCGAAAGGTCGGGTTTGCCCAGGTACAGCCAAGCTGTAATCGTTGCAGCAACTCCCCCAAAGGCACCGGCGGTGTTGGTGGTGAGCGCAATATGAGCAATCGCATTTGGATCGAGTGCCATTGTCGAACCGGGATTAAACCCGAACCAACCCAACCACAAAATCAAACAGCCCAGGGTAGCAATGCTCATATTGTGTCCCGGCATCGCCACAGTATCGCCGTCGCGGTACTTGCCGATCCGCGGCCCCAAAAATGCCGCTCCCATCAAAGCAGCCCAACCGCCTACCGAGTGAATCACTGTCGAACCGGCAAAATCGTAGAAGCCTGCTTTTGCCAGCCAGCCGCCGCCCCAAATCCAGTGTCCGGTAATGGGGTAAGCAATTCCTACTAGCAGCAAGCTGAAAATTAAGAAGTCAATGAATTTAACTCGCTCTGCAACTGCTCCAGAAACGATCGTGGCAGCAGTTCCCGCAAAAACTAATTGGAAAAAGAATTTAGCGTTAAGAGGCACTCCCGTCCAGTTTAATGCGCTGAAAATGCCTTGATAAGCGTCTCCTGTAGCGGGGCTGTTGTCGGCTACATTCCAGAGAAAAAATCCGCCGCTGGTGCCGATAAAACCGTTACCGTTGCTGAACATTAATGCAAAGCCGATCGCCCAATATGCGATCGTAGAAAGCGCAAAAACAATCAAGTTTTTTGACAGCACGTTAACCGCATTTTTCTGACGGCAAAAACCGGTTTCCAACATACAGAAACCGGCGTTCATAAAGAACACTAGCATCGCCGCTACCATGACCCACATGGTATCCATGCCCACCTTAAGGCTGGCTAATTGTTCCTCGGTGGTTGGCGCGGGAGCTGTTTGGGCTACCGCCGCATATCCCCATACCAAGACGATGATTGCAGCTAAAGGTATGCAGGCTTGCCAACTTGGAGTGAGGCGGGCGATCGTCCTTTGTAATTTCTTGAACCTGTTAACTTTGGTCAAAAAGTTAGCTGCTGGCAAATTTAAAGCATCCCGCCTGAGTTGTTTCGACTTTTTCTTTCCGACAGTCATTTTAATCACTTTTACCCTCTTTACGGCTAGTAAGCTCAGCAATATTCGGAAAACTTTCCAATCTTACTACAAAAGTTTATGGATTATTTGTTGAGATTGAGATAGTTATGATAGCCTAGCTCTTCTAATTGATTTTGTTTTTTCAGTACAGATTCGGACAAATTTTTGCGGTAATGCAAGACTCGCTCTAGCAGTTCCGGCTGATGAGCTGCCAGTATCTGAACTGCCAGCAAGCCAGCATTTTTAGCGTTGCCGATCCCCACTGTGGCTACGGGTATCCCCCCTGGCATTTGCACGATCGAGTACAGCGAATCTACCCCTTGCAGGTGGCGGCTGGGTACAGGCACGCCAATTACTGGCAAGGGCGTTAAAGATGCTACCATACCCGGGAGGTGCGCCGCTCCCCCGGCTCCTGCGATAATGACTTTCAAGCCTCGTTGGTGCGCGGTTTGGGCGTATTCCACCATGCGCTCGGGGGTACGGTGCGCCGAGACGATCGCCACGGAGCAAGCAACACTGAATTCTTCGCAAACTGCGATCGCATCTTTCATGGTTGGCAAATCCGAATCGCTACCCATGATAATTCCAACTGTCGCTTGATTCATAAAATTTTCAGATTTGAGATTTCAGATAAATGCTAATTTTAAATGATTGCGTTAACTCAAATTTAGATATTTTGTACCAAAACTGACCGTTAAAAGCAATTTTGCCACAAGCCCCCGTCTGAGCAGCCCTGGAGCCAGCCAAAAGCAAAAAGCTCCCCCTCCTCATCGCCAGCCACCGGATTTATCCGTAGCGAATATTAATTCTAAAATCTAAAATCTAAAATCTAAAATCGGATGACTGAAGCCACAACCCCAACTGCCGCCCGCACAGATATTCTCAATGTTCGCCTCCCCGGTTGCAAGGATTTGCAGATGCTTGCTGTTGACGAAATGGGCATCATTCAAGAAGTTTGCCCGATGGACGCCGTATTTAAACGGATTTGTCCTCCCGATTTGCAAGTGCTTGATGTAGCAGGCGATTGGCTTTCTCTAGGCGGTGTTGACTTGCAGATTAACGGCGCCCTAGGTTTTGCTTTTCCCGATTTAGAAAGCAAGCATATGGAAATGTTGCCGAAAATTTGTCAATTTTTGTGGAATCAGGGAGTCGATGCTTTTTTGCCGACTTTGGTGACAACTTCGCTGGATAAGTTTAGGCGATCGCTCTCGACTATAGCTGATTATATCCGCACTGTACAAACCGCTGCTCCGGCAACAATTAAGCCCAAAACAGCGGAAATTCTCGGTGTTCACCTCGAAGGCCCTTTTCTCAACCCCCAGAAGCGAGGAGCTCACCCAGTTGAGTTTTTATTACCGCTCACTATAGAAAATGTCAAGCAAGTTTTAGGAGATTGTGCCGATATTGTCAAAATAATTACTTTAGCGCCGGAGTTAGACAGCACTGGCGAAGTCATTTCCTATTTGCAAAGTTTGGGAATTTCCGTCAGTCTCGGACACTCCCAAGCGACTGCCGAGCAAGCGCAGCAAGCATTTGAGCGGGGAGCTTCAATGGTAACTCACGCTTTTAATGCGATGCCGAGTTTGCACCACCGAGAACCGGGTTTGTTGGGAGCGGCGATTGTTCATCCGGGCGTAAAATGCGGTTTAATTGCTGACGGCAAGCACGTTTCTCCGACAATGATTGATTTTTTTCTGCGCGCTGGTAGGTATGAAAAAGGCGTTTTTTTAGTGAGCGATGCTTTGGCTCCTTTGGGTTTGCCTGACGGTGTTTATCCTTGGGATTCCCGACAAATTGAAGTCAGAAAAGGTACGGCTTGGGTAAGATTAGATTACCATTCCCCGCTGGAATCTGCTACTTTGGCGGGTACAACTCTGCCGCTGTTGGCGGGAGTGCAGAATTTGGTGGAGTGGGGGATTTGCGATGCCGAAAGTGCGATCGCCCTGGCAACTGAATCTCCGAGAAGGGCGATCGGAATTTCGGGAATTATTGGCAAATCGGCAACTCAATTGTTGCGCTGGAATTTAAAGGCGGCGACAAAGGAATTGACTTGGCATCGACTCTTTTAGCCTGTTATACCCTTTTAGATTAAAGAATTGAAAAAGTGGGAATCGGCCAACTGGTATTACCCGATAGATTTTAGATTTTAGATGTGCCGTTTTCATCGAAAATCTAAAATCGCCAATCTAAAATCTGTTGTTGCAAGTTGCACATTTTCCGAACCGGATTGCTATATAATATCTAACCGTTGGCAATAACTCAGCAGCAGGCAGATCGATGAATTTGGTAGACGACAAGACTATAGTTAGACAGTATTTTAACTCGACGGGATTCGATCGCTGGCAGCGAATTTACGGCGAGGGCAAAGTCAATAAAGTTCAGCTAGACATCCGCACCGGCCACCAGCAAACGGTGGATACAGTCATCAAATGGCTGCAAGCTGACGGCAATTTGCCCGGGCTTTGTGTCTGCGATGCTGGCTGTGGTGTAGGCTCTCTGAGCATTCCTCTGGCTGACGCTGGGGCAATTGTTTGCGCTAGCGATATCTCTGAAAAGATGGTAGCAGAAGCTTACGATCGATCGACAGCAGTTCCCGGCAAGCTCTACAACATCTCCTTCGCCGCCCAAGATTTGGAAGCTTTAACCGGCAAATTCCACACAGTGATTTGTTTGGATGTGCTAATTCACTATCCTCAAAATAAGGCGGCAGAAATGATTGCTCACCTAAGTTCGATCGCCGAATCGCGACTAATTCTTAGTTTTGCACCCAAAACTTTAGCACTCACCGCCCTCAAAAAAATTGGTGAACTTTTCCCCGGCCCGAGCAAAACTACCCGAGCTTACCAGCACCGCGAAGCTGATATTATCAAAATCTTAGAAAGCAATGGTTTTGTTATTAACAGAACAGCGATGACTAGCACTAGCTTTTACTATTCTCGCTTGCTGGAAGCTGTGCGGAAATAGGTTAAAAATATCTGCAAAAAAGCTAATTTCTCCTCAGCCTAGGGTGCGCCCCGCGCACCTTCCCTTCCCAGAGTTAGGCTAGTGAACATCTCTAATATGCGATTGCTTCGCGGAGGCTAGCAATGACAAGTAAGCCACCCACCGCGCACATTCGATATCAACAATTAAATGTTTTTCCCTGCTCGTTCTTCCTTCTTCCCAATTCAATAAATATTATGTCTACGCTAATTTTAATTCGCATTTTTATAGCAGCGGCAGCCGTATTCGGAGGTTTATCGGTTGCAGGCGGTGCTTTCGCCTCCCACGCTTTGAAAAATCAATTGAGCGATCGAGCTTTAACCATTTTTGAGACCGGCGCCCGATATCAAATGTACCATGCCCTGGCTTTATTACTCGTCGCTTTACTCTTGAGCCGCGCCCAAGAGTCTCAAACATTTTTTGCAGTCGCTGGATGGGCTTTTATTGCGGGCACAATCATCTTTTCAGGCAGTTTGTACGCCCTGAGTTTGAGCGACATCAAATGGCTGGGTGCAATTACGCCACTGGGGGGAGTTGCTTTTATTGTTGGTTGGGGATGTTTGGCAGTCGCAGCTTTTAGTTTTAAATAGGCAATTGGTAAATTTGAGGCAATTCCCAATTCCCAATTCCCAATTTCCAATTATCTAATTTTCAAAAACATCGCTGGAAAACATCTCAGTCAGAGTACGCAAGTAAGGTACAAATACCGTTAAATCTTCAGCAGGAAGCCGCTCGCATATTTCCCAAAATAAAATCAGCAGCATATCCTGCACTAACTCCCAACTTACATGAAGTTTCGGGTACAACATCACGCAAATTGGAAACAATTCTTGCTGTACCGGGTGAATGCTACCTTCCAAAACGCACCAGCACAAATAGCTTTGAAAAATCTCGACATCCCGGATACCAGAAATTTTCACCTCGCGATCGCTCAAATACCCGCTGCTGCTGCGGTATCCTTGATGCTGGGAACTAGCTCGATCGTACACGGCACTGGCAATCTGAGTCGTGTGCTGCAACAAATGCTGAACGGCTAATAGAGCTCTTGAATTCGGGGGCTGATTCGCCGCAGCCTCGTTAATCTCTCCGTAGGGAATGTGCAGGTAGTCGTCTACAACTTTTAAGTAGGGCGCAAATTCCGCTCGCTCTGAGTCCGAAAGACATCCTAACAAGATTTTGCTAGTGTATTGAAACTCCATTGTCACAAATCCCAGCACTAACGGATCTGTCTCTGAGTATTTTCGCCTCACTTTGATAATATCTTTTCCCACCAGCACTGACAACCGGAAAACAGGTTCTCTATCCGCATAAGCGTCTATTGCTTTCTGATATAAGGTACGAGTGTCGGCGGAAATTTCTAAAGGATTAATTAAGCTCTTATCGATCCTGTGCCGCTCTATTTGTTTCCCTAAAAGAGCTTCTACTCTACTCCAAGCTATCTCGCTGGCTAAATTCAGGGTATCTGTCAATTTGTCAACTATTGGGGCTCTATTTCCCTCAAAATTAATTAAATCGAGGCTTGGGAGAATTTGGCGTGGCGCTTTCTTCTCTCGTGTCGCAACGGTACTGTAATATTTTTTTGCCCAGCTAACTGCGAAGGAAGAAACGCTGGCAGCTTTAGCTTTTGGGAGTTGGTCAGTGTCCAGTCGGGTAATACCTTGGGACGCCTGACTTGCGCCCTGTTGAAGTTTGTCTGCGGCTGGTAAAGATTTTGAAGATATTTGTGAAATACCCGTCATGATAAACCTCGTTTTTTTATTAAGTCGCACCCGATGGATTCCCCTAATTTTTAATGTTGTTAACTACAATTTTCTGCATTTGTACGCTGACAGTCATCAGCCATTACGCTTAAAGCTATAAGCCATTTGGCTCGACTGCCTGCATCTTTTATAAGCTGCACGTTAATAACGTTATTTATTGTGCGATCGATCACCATCACCCTGTGATCGCGACCCGAATCTATTTTTTTGACGTATAAAGAAGGCTGGAAATAAATTTAATTTGTCTTAAAAGCTGAAAATTAAAGTTAAGTCTGCTTTAAAAAAACTGCTGCTTGAAATACCTTATCTTTGTTTTGAAGCGCTTTGGTCGATCGCCCTAATCTCTTTAAGAAGCTAGGCTACAGCACGATCTAGGGGTAACTTTGGTTAATTTATTTCTATAGCTGAATTAGAAATGTATTTTTAGTCTGAGGATTGTTAGGAAACCATAACAAATTTAACTATCGGCTTTTCTAAATAAAAAATTAAATTTGAGATGAGAATCAGATTTATGTGCATTTAGTTAATACCATTGCCAGGACCCTTTTTTGCGATCGGTTTTTTAGCTTCCCCGTGAAGCGAAGCTATCCCGTAAGGAATCGCCCGCAATCGATCGTCGTCCATTCGATCGGCCAACTAACCTTCAAAATCGGAATTAGCGACTGAGTAGCCAGATCACTCCCACATTTTGCCAACTCTGAGTTTTTCGACTCCTCTCCCGGAGCCCGAAGCCTGTCTCTACAACGATAGGATGAGGTTGATGCGGGCGCCACGGGCGATCGATCCTCACAAACAGCACGACCAGTACGTCTTTAAGGCTATGGCTTCGGGTAGGATTAGTAGGACGAGAGGAAGTGGATAAAATGAGCGCTAGCAGCAATTCAACTGAAATTAAGTTCGGAACCGATGGGTGGCGAGGACTGATTGCCCATGACTTTACTTTTGCCAACGTGCGAAAAGTCACCCGGGCGATCGCCAGTTACCTAGAAACCGCTTACCCAAAAGACCGCCCAGTCCTAGTCTCCTACGATACCCGCTTTCTGGCAGACGAGTTCGCCCGCACGGCGGCTGAAGTATTGGCAGATTTGGGATGGACGGTGAAAGTGGTCGATCGAGATTGCCCCACACCAGTCATCGCCTACAGCGCCAAGCATCTCAACTCTGCAGGAGCCCTGATGTTCACGGCTTCGCACAATCCCGCACCTTACTGTGGCATCAAATACATCCCCGACTACGCGGGCCCGGCAACCCCGGAAATTACTGATACAATTGTGGCCAATATTGCTGGTGCTTCTGATGCCCCAGCCAAAGGCAGCCACAACGATAAAATCTCCAGTTTTGACCCGAAACCCGAATATCTGAAGTTTCTTTATACTTTGATCGATGTGGAGCGGATTCGCTCTGCTAAGTTGAAGGTGAAGTACGACGCTCTCTACTCGACTTCTCGCGGCTATCTCGACGGCGTTTTGGAACACTGCGGCTGCGATGTCGAAAGTTTTCACACCTACCGCGACGTGCTGTTTGGTGGCGGAATGCCCGAACCCAAGGGGGAACAGTTAGTTGAGTTGGTGGAAGCTGTTAAGAAGGATTCGGCGGATTTGGGTTTAGCTACCGATGGCGACAGCGATCGCTTTGGTATTGTTGACGAGTTGGGAAATGTCTTGACTCCAAATACTGTACTGTTGCTGCTGGCGCGTCACTTGGTTAAGAATAAAGGATTGACTGGGGCGATCGTCCGTACAGTCGCAACTACCCACTTGCTAGACAATTTGGCCGCCAAGTACGGTTTAACAATCTACGAAACCGCAGTCGGTTTTAAATACATCGGCGAAAAAATGCGCGAAACTGCGGTACTCATCGGTGGCGAAGAATCTGGCGGTTTGAGCGTTTTGGGTCACATTCCCGAAAAAGACGGGATTTTGGCTGATATGCTAGTTGCTGAGGCGATCGCCTATGAAGGCAAACCGCTTTCTCAGCTAGTCGAAGAAGCCATTAAAGAAGCCGACGGCCCCCTGTACAACAAACGTTTGGACTTGCACCTAGAAGAAGCTCACAAAGCAGCCGTTTTGGAATCTTTTACCAAGAATCCCCCCACAGAAGTAGCAGGTATCGGCGTTAAGGAAATCGGCCGCAAAGACGGAATTAAACTTTATCTTGAAGACGGTGGCTGGGTACTGCTGCGGCCTTCGGGAACCGAACCCTTGATGCGCGTTTACATGGAAACCAATTCTGTGGAAAAAGAAAGCCAAGTTGCCCAACACATGGAAAAGGTAATTTCCCAGTTAGAACCTGTTTAATTTTCTACCTATTCCAACGGGGGTTTTTCCCCTAGCGCTTGGGATTGTGAGGTGCGCTTGGCGCACCTTACCTATTTTTGATAACTCTGGCAAAGCCTCTGAACATTAATCATCGATACTGCTGGGCCAGTTATATATTTGCAATACACTTGGATTTGTTTAAGTTTGGGAAGTGTAAATTTATTTATGTTTGTTTAATTTTTAATTAATTAAAAAAAAATCTCTATTTTTTCCGTCTCTACTTGACTTTTCCCCTAATCTTATTGTATATTATTATATAATGGGGTGTTTGCAAAAATAAAAATTTTACACATATTTCAATTATAAAACAAGTATACAAGTTAAATTATTAGCCTGTCAACCCGTTTATGAAAACAATTCCTCTGCTCGCCATTAGTTTGTTAGTAGCAATTTTAGTAAGCGCGATCGGCATTATCTCAGTGCAAAACGCCGCCCCAGTATCCTTAAACTTTATCTTTTTTCAATCGATACAACTGCCCGTAGGAGTAGTATTGGCCATGAGCCTGAGTGCAGGACTGATCGGAGGTGCGCTACTGCAACCGCTGTGGAACCTTTCAGATTCCCAAAACTCACGTCCTAAATTTCAGGCAAATTCAGAAGAATCCGACACCGTACAATATTAAATAGATTTGATCCCTTAGAGGGAATATACCTGACCGTCAATCAGCAGCCGAGTAATTCCCTTAGCTCGCAAATAAGGCGCTGCTTTTTGCAGCATACTGCTGTCAGGAATCTTGAAAACCCTTTGATTGCGAGTAGCAAATCGGCGGGCCACTCGGTGATTGTCAAACACTGCCAGGGTTTTCTCGCGAATTTCCGCCGCCGGAATTTGACCCAGTTCGCCAAAAGCTTTTAGAGGTCTGGTGATTAACTCCGCTGCCCGATCGACCACCAAATAACAAATTTTGGGCAGAGATGCTTGGCTTAAAGGCAAAACTTGAATTAGTCCTGTACCCCGAAGCTCGATCAACTCGCCCGACGATAGTGAACCCAGGAGACTGCCTTCAAACAGAGAGTCTTCATCCTCTACATCTTCGTCGAAGTCGTCATCTAAATCGTCTTCATCCTCCTCATCATCCTCCTCATCCTCGTCGTCCTCGAAATCCCTAAAGTCTTCACCTGCCAGCAGCCCTTCTGCTGGCAGCATTGCCTTTAGTTCACCAGTCACAACAGCGCGGTGGCTGGGATCGGCAACATGGGCTGCTGGGGCATCTGGCACATCCGAAACATCCAACTCCGACTCTACATTCCCTCGAATTTCGAGTTCTGCAACTGGTTCGGGGACTGATTCAGAACGCTTTCGGATCGTCGGTCTCGAATGTGAGGCTGACGGCTGGACAGGGACTGGCTCCGACAGGGGGACAGCTACAGGATCGATTTCGCCATCTGCCGACGACTCAGTAGCCGCCTCTGTCGCTTCAGAAACACTGCTGCGATCGGACAAACGCTTTTGTTTTTGCTGCACTAGAAATTCGTATTCCGGCTCCGACAAAGCACCCTGAAGGATGCGCCTCACAGTCGAACTGCTCACTCCGTAGCGCTTTGCCAGAGTGATAGTATTCTCGTTTGACTGTCGGTACAGCCTGATGAGTTCGCGTTTGTCTGAATCGGAGAGTTTTGTAGGCGTCATGCCAAGTTTCCCAGCAAAAAGACGTGAAAAGACGCAGGCTAGTAGTCAGCGAACTGTGATTTTTCATTTTCAAGTACAAGCTCAGAGATGCCGACAAGGGCAAAAAAGCTTTCGCGTCCCCATCGCTTGCCACAGCAACCCCTATATCAAATCGCTAGGCTGCGCGACGACTGCGCCTGCTCTGACGAGAGCGGGTTGAGATGTCATGTTCCAAGATAGCTCCAATCCCAAACAGGATGGCACTGAAAACAAAAAAGACTTCCAGCAAACTGCCGCTTTGATAAGTACCCTCAGTCTGAGTATCGCGCCATTTAAAGTACATATCTGCGATGTAAAGCGAAAAAGTTGCAGCCGCAATCATTCTCCAAGATTGGGAAAAACGTCCTCCCCAAAACGCCAGCAGCAATGCAGTAGCAATAATCAGCAGAAAAACGTCCCCAACGATGTAAAACAAATTGATTGCATAGGCGTAAGGCGACAGTTGCTTGTCCAGTGCCATCACCCATCCGGGAGCTTTGATTTCTGCTTCTTCTTCTTCGGGTGCTGATGCAGCATCGGTCGCGGCTGCTTTTGCCTGTAACTTAGACGAATTTTCCAAAGCAGGCGCTCTTCCTGTGGCAGTGGTTGCTGGTTCAGATTCTGTCACTACTTCTTGAGTGGCTGCCGGAGCCATTCCTAGCTGGGTCCTCCAAGAGTCAGGTGCTGCAACCCAAATAGCTACAGCAATCCCGAAGGCTGCAATTCCCGCTAACAAAGCCCACTGCCAAATTTCTAGATTCAGCCGCTTGGAAGTCACAGCTACAACCATGCCTCCGATCAGTACCACATAGCTGCCCAGATAAAAGGCATCTGCTGGAGACACGTCCGGGTCTAACCCGAAATAGAGTTCCCAAATCCCGAACAGCACGCCGGCTATGAAATAGAACAGCATCCCCAGACCTATGCCCAGCCAGACGTTGCGCCCACTGACCATGTGGGGGCTTTGCCAGTTTCTAAAACAGACTAAAGCCGCTCCGAAGTATGCTCCGCATTCAAAAATATAAGTGCCGATCGAGTACCAAAGAGGTAAACCCTCTTCAGCAGAGAGGGGGACGCTGAACAGCAAAAAGAACAGCAGCGCCATGACAGCCCAGACAATGCCCGCAATCACTAGGGTCTGAGCTGACAGTAAAGATGAAGATGTAGATGACTTTTCTGAAGTGCTACTCATAGGGATTCCACGAGACCTAACTAGCGGTTGAACGCACCCCATCTCAATCTTTGATTGGAGATGAGGATTCTTTCGCCAAAAAACCTTAAAAAACCTCGATCTGACGCTTCCGGAATAACTGGCGTCCTCAGTGTGTCGTCGGGGCTTTTGCCCTCGTACACTCTAGAAAGACTAAGCAAGAATAATATCTATTTACTAATTCAATAAATTAGTCGTTAGTCGATCTTGTACCCGGAAATATAATGATAGAAATACGGTATATGTCTCCACCCTTAAGGTTTTTACAGTACCCAATCTATCTCTGAAATTCTACCATCAAAGGTTGAGGTATCTGTTTTTTTTGCTTTCACACTCCCCCACTCATATCAATAATTCTGGGTGGGGACTGCGATCGACACTGAGTTAAATTGCCAGACCATAGGTGGCATCCAAACTGAATCAACAATTTGGTCGATCAATACAAGTTGGCAATCCAACCTGTATATCCCCTACCCCCTACAGTGCAATTATCTAAGCTAAATTATCTCAGTCCAATTGTCTGAGCAATTGTCAAAGATTTTCTATCCTGCGATCCACAATTTGTTGAGGGCTGATTGTTTCAACCAATCTAGAAACTGAGTCCGATCCGGGGCTGGCATATCTTGCAGCACATCGCTGACTCCCTCAGCGAAGTCCGTATTGCCAAAATATGATTTCCCCAAACGGTGGAGTTCTTGCAATAAGGTCTTGAGATGCTGCTCTTGCCAAGCAGGCACCTTGTGATTTTGCAAGGGACTAACGGTTAGCCAATTTTTGATCGCATCAGGGGAGTCTGCCTGGGGGAAGTTTCCCTGCTGAAATACCTTGGCGATATCTTTCTGAAACGATGTGGCTTGCCTTGCGCCTAAGAGGTCTTCTACATCGAAGTAAACAGCTTGGAGCAGCAGCAGACAACCCTGCGCGAACAGCGGTGCTTTGGCTGCTTCATTACCTGCCGGTTCTTCACCGGCAAGCTGATCTAAACGGACTTTTCCCCAGACGCTATATCTATCCGGCTCTTCTAGCAGAACACAGGCTTTGCCTCGGTTGTCGGTTAAGTCCCGCCACAAGGCTCTGGCGTCTTCTGCTTGCTTGCCGTTGAAGGCGCTGATCAGGCGAAAAGTCTGCCCCTGATAATTGAGAATGGGAATTTGTTGATCCCGTTTTGGGTGTTGATAATTGGTTATTTCAACATCCTGCCGTTTCAGAATAAACATGACACTGCGATTTGACTCCTGTCATGGCCGAGGTGCTGTGCTTTTGACACTCCCGATGCCTAAAGGCGAAGGGATTCTTGATTCAGCGAGTCCACTTAAATTAGCAGGATTGCTCCCGATCACCCAGAGATGGTTCTCTCCTCAAGCGTTCCGATACTTTTTTGCTAACAAATGCTAACAAATATCTGAGCTGAGATAGTCTCTCAGCCTTGGCGTATAAATCAATGCACGAAGGAAAATCCCCCGCGCACAATTTACGACTGCTGTACTGGCAACGCTTGATTTTCGCGCTCGTGCCGAGCGGGCGATTGACTGTTTTGCTTTGATGCCGTAGAGGAAGCTTATATAGAGGCTCCGTACCATCAGGGATTTTCACCTGAGTCTTTCAATCTAGTTCTACCACATTTTTATTAAATATCAAGTCGAGCAGAATGTTAGCAAACATAACTAAACATCAGCCAATTAGTCATTCTGTCTCAACTCATACCTAAAATCCGGGAACGAGCTCTGGTTTTTAGGTAATGCGGTCAGCGTTTTAGGCTTTGCCACTAGGGGATGTTAACATAACCAATAGAAATCTGGTAAAAAGCACCTGTGACTCTTGTGCTGTCTGAGTTCCGTCTTAATTGGGAGAGAGATCCGATCGACCAAATAGTTGGGTTTCACCTCGACCTCTAAATACTTTACCCGAGTTCACGTCCTACCTAGTTTTGATTGTAAATTTACAATTGTGCTGTTTGCAGGTGAGTCCCTCCAGCTTTTGTCAGATACAGTCTTGGAGGCACAGACACTCTCATAACCTTGGTTTTTTTTCCCGAACCCTCGCACTGCACGCCATATTTTTGTATATCAAAGCGGTTTCTGCGTAAGTCATCACATAATTTACTTGCTCGATCGCACACTACACCGATACAATAATTTTGTTAGCGATTTTTGAGTTGGGTGCGTAACTCAGTTGGATAGAGTAGCTGCCTTCTAAGCAGCGAGCCGCAGGTTCAAGTCCTGCCGTACCCGTTACACAAATTCAATGATATCAAGGGTTTCAGCACTTTTTTACCGCCAAGGAAAGATGGGCTGAGATCTTATTTGCTTCGGATTTGTTTCCGATGCCCGAATCCGAAACAAATCCTAAAAAAAGCCCCGCCTGCCAAACTGGGCGAATCTGCCTGCTTCTGGCCGATCGACACTGCTACCCTTCTAAGTAGAGGTTTGCCCCAGCCGATGTGGTATCATAAAAAGTCTATTGTGTCAATAGCCTAGCTCCTGCGATGTTCAAACAGCACCAGCAGCAGGTTGTGGGCCGAGTAGCCCTCAGGGGTTATCCTTAGTAATCAGGCTAGTTTCCGATAGGTTTGGATATGTTCCCAACAACTCTATTTCATATTCCCCAAAATTTAATGCTATTACTCGACCGCAGCGCGATCGACCGATTAAAGCCCCTATTGGCGCAAGCAACCGGAATGCCTATAGTTGCATCGGAAAATACGGCAACAATTGCGCTCGTATTGGTTGCTATGGGAATTCTGGGTTGGGGATTTTATCGCGCCAGACCTTTTGGCAAACTGGGAATTTTGGCTTGGTTGCAGTCTGTTGCGCTGATGAGTCCCTGGCTGCTGTTCTTTGGTTTGTTCGCCGCCGGAATTTACCTCAATCTAGTGGCGGTATTGTTGCTGCTCGTGGCATCCACGGGATTGTACATTTATCTGGGCCGACAATTGCGTAAGGCTGCATCGGATACAGTGCTCCCGCAGCCGGATGCTGCTGAGGTAAAGTCTCAAAGCGATGCTTTCTCCGCTCCTGACTCGCAGGGAACACCAGGCCCAGAAACCATTAAGATCGTGACATCCTCGCCTGCGAATAAGGAATCAGAAATAATTCCCGTTCCAGTTGAAGACCTGAAGGCAATTAAAGGCATCTTTGGAATTGATACTTTCTTTGCCACAGAAACGATTCCCTATCAAGATGGGGTAATTCTCAAAGGCAATCTCCGGGGAGACGCAGAACAAGTACACTCACGTTTGACGGCCAGTTTGGAAGAAAAATTAAACGATCGCTACCGCCTATTTTTAGTAGAAAATCAGGACGACAAGCCCGTAGTTATTATCTTGCCCAGCACCAACGACCCGCAGCCAACAACCGTGTCTCAAAAAATCCTAGCAGTCGTGCTGCTGCTGGCAACAATTGCTACTAGCTTAGAGACAGGCGGTTTGCTGCTAGGTTTCGATTTCTTTAACTCGCCGGCTAGATATCTAGAAGTTATGCCAATTGCAGCCGGAATTTGGGCGGTTTTAGGCTCTGGGGAAATTGCTCGCCGAGTGCTGGCAAATCGGTACAAGGTTAGCTTGAGTTGGCCGTTTTTTATACCAACTTTGCAGATAGGTTGTTTTGGAGCGCTCGACCGTTTTGAGTCGCTGCTGCCCAACCGTAAAGTTTTGTTTGACATCGCTTTTGCCGGGTCAGCGGCTGGGGGAATAGTTTCTCTGCTAATGCTGGTAACGGGTTTGCTGCTGTCTCACCCCGGCAGTTTGTTTCAAATTCCCGCAGAATTTTTCAAGGGATCGGTTTTGGTGGGAACTTTGGCAAAAGTGGTTTTGGGTTCGGCGTTGCAGCAGCAGATTGTTGACGTTCACCCGCTGGTAGTTATCGGTTGGTTGGGCTTGGTAATAACGGCGATTAATTTGATGCCGGCGGGACAGTTGGACGGGGGTAGAATCGTGCAAGCAATCTACGGTCGGAAAATAGCCAGTCGCACTACTTTGGCGACTTTTGTGGTGCTGGCCATCGTTTCTTTAGTTAATCCTTTGGCTCTGTATTGGGCGATCGTGATTCTGATTTTACAGCGAAATCTGGAGCGGCCGAGCCTCAACGAGCTGACTGAGCCTGACGACGCTCGCGCGGCTTTGGGTTTGCTAGCTTTGTTCTTGATGATTGCTGCGCTGTTGCCGTTGACTCCGGCAATGGCTGGCCGTCTGGGAATCGGGAACTAACAGTAGTCGGGCATCTTTGGTAATAGGCTCTTGGGTTGCGGTAAATTAGTGGAATCTAGGAATTGAGCGATCGAACTGGGGAACTGAAGGGCGAGCTGGTTCCTAACTACTAATTTCCAATTAAGACCCGCGCCCAGGGCAATTTATCTACTACCAAAAGTTGATTTTTTTATAACCCAAAATTTGTTTAAACTTGAGCGATTAAGTTTAAATAACTTATCTGAGCCTCTAGGATAAAGTCATGGCTAATCAACTTCCTCCTGTATTGGTAACTTTTGATGCAGATGTTTTAATGACTGGCAGAACCCAAGTCTGGCAAGAATATGCCAAGGTGGGAACTTGCTATATCCCGGAAGTAGTGTACGACGAAATAGATCGTCTGACAGGGCAAGCGGTAGAAAAAGCTCAAGAGCAAGTAGCTAGAGAGTTTATGCGATTTTTTGCCGACAGTGGCTGGATTGCAACTGACGCTCAGGAAACACACCGAGCTCTCGAACCTTCGATCAAAAATCAAAGCAAGCCAGCAATGCTCGTGGTGGCCACGGCTCAGTGCGTTTACGGTTTGGCTCAGGAACACCCGGAGGCATTGGTGATTTTTGTTTCCAACAGCCAGCCTCTGCTGAAGCGGCTGGCTTCTGTAGGCGCTACGAATCTCTGCGGGATTACCGGGGCGATGCTGTTAAATTGGGCGAGGAAAGGAGAACGCCCGCCGGCGGCGACTCAGCAATTGCAAAGTTTGATGCGTACCCTCGCAGAACGCAAATCGACTCAGCGCCCTAACAGCAGAATTCAGGATGCTGCTGTAGGCAAAACGGGGGCTTCTGCTAGCCAGTTAACGGGAACCCGCGGTGCTTCTGAATTGAAGTCGGCCAGCAGTTTTACTAAAACTAATAAAACGGGTTTGACTGAGAAGCGCAGTGCGAGTTCGCGCCCCAAAACGCCGCGGCGCAGTCGCGAGGAGTCGAGAGATTACGAGCCGGCTGTATATCGCATGAAACATATTACACCTCCGAAAAAAAGGAACAGCGGTTTTCTATCTAGTGCGTTCAATTTTTTGGGAGCGTTATTTTTCTTGACGGTAGCGGTGGGTATTTTGTGGCGAGTGTTCGATGTTAGGGGTTTTAGAAAGACTTTTGTGCCGGCTCTACCACAGCCTGTGCAACAATTTGTTAAGTCGATCGACCCTAAATAATCTGGTTGTCTGAAAATTCTACCTTCAGATCCGGCTGACTGGTGTCTTCGATCCTCCTTAATCTTGCACCTTCGGAAACTGTGATAGCACGCTTGGTTAACAAATCGGTTCCCTCCCCTAAATATAGCGGTAAGCTGCTTGTGGCGCATCCTACGGTTAGAGTTCCTGGCCTTAGTCCGCTGGGGATTTTCAAAGGCTACTATCAGAACAGAAGATGAACGCTTCACTTTACCGCTCCAAAAATCCATCGCCATGCTGAACTGGAACGCAATCATTAGTGGATTAGCACAGGCTGTTGCGGGTTTTGCTTATGCTTTAGTCTTTTTTGTTCTTCTTCCCTTCAGACAGTACGATTATGCAGCACCAGTTGGGGCAATAGCAATGGCGATCGCCCTTACTGTAGCAATGAATTGACTACTATCTGCATCGTTGCTAGCTGGGTGGAGTTGGGTAGCTGCATTATTTGGTTTTGAGATAGCCCTGATGTTTTTTTGTAGCAAGTTTATGCGAGATGGGCTGTTAGTAGCAAGTCTGTTATTTTTCGGAACTATCATCCTAGGAATCGCGAGCGTTCATACCAATTTTTTGCAACAAAAAACACTGCTAGCTGTGGGTTTCTGTACTGTATTTTTCCTAGCTTCAATGTAATTATTTTTGATTGGCAGCTATGCGATCTAAGGCAAAAATTCGTTTCAGGGTTCTTCTACCCAGATGCTGGCGCTGTGGAATCAAAGGGTATAAATTCTCACCGACAATCCCAAACAATTGTATTTGAATGGCAAAACTGGCGAGATCACGCATATTGACCGTTATGAGGTGACAGTGAAACTAGATTTTGGAGGAGATGAGACATTGATGTGGCCCTAGGCCGATGTTTGGTGGCAGGATGTGAAAACTGCTAGCGAACAGAAATCGCAGTAATTTACATGATAAATGTCATAGTTAAACACGCAGATGTAAATCACCTCAGACCCATCAACCTAAATAAATTTCTCTCTTTCTCTTATCTTTTCGCTGTCTCTTCTCTGTGCGTCAAGAGCGTTCTTTGCAGCTCATTGATTCTTTAAAGCTGGTTCAGTTCCTTCTACAGGTCGAATAATTGCGGGTTTATTGGTAGATTGTTGCTGAAAAAGTGCCTTGAGTGCCAAGTCGAGATTTTCTGCAATGACGATCCGGTTTTCGTAGACCGCAATAACTCTGACTAAAGTGGGCAAACTATTGCGCTCGGCTTCTAAGTAAAGAGGTTCCACATACAGTAAAGATTGTTCAATGGGAATTACTAATAAGTTTCCTTGAATTGCTTTGGAACCTTGGCGATTCCAGAGAGATATTTGTTCGGAAATAACCGGATCTTGGTTAATTAAAGCTTCTATTTGTTCCGGGCCGTAAACTAATCGCTGTTTGGGGAATAAATACAGCAGCAATTTTCCGTACTCGCTACCATCCGATCGCCCTGCAATCCAAGCAATTAAATTGTTGCGACTTACTGGTGTAAATGGAAGCAGCAAAATAAATTCTTCGGCTTTTTCAGTTGGCAGCTTCATAATCAAATAATACGGTGCTACGGGCTGCTGTTCGCTGCCATAAATTTCATTGGGAACTCGCCACAAATCCTCCCGATTGTAAAACACTTGCGGGTCATCCATATGATAAGTTAGCAAACGTTCGGATTGAATGCTCAACAAATCTACTGGATATCTGATATGTTTGCGGAGAGCCGGAGGCATTTTGTCAAGGGGTTTGAAAAGTCCGGGAAAGATAGCAATCCAACTGTTAATAATCGGATCGGAGGGATAGGCAACGTAGAAGTCAACAGACCCGTTGTAGGCATCAATTACTACTTTAACGGAGTTGCGGATGTAGTTAAACTCATGATTTCCCGGGTCAGAATACGGATAGCGATCGCTCGCTGTATAGGCATCGATAATCCAGTAAAGATAGTTGGGATATTTATCAGTGGCCGAGGGTGAAGGTTTAATCTCGTTGCCATTTTCATCTTTTTCTTTTTCTATATCTTCATTGCTAAGATTGGCGTTTGCTACTACTAAATACGGGTCGGAATCGTAGCGTAAAAAAGGAGCAATAGCCCGGACTCTTTTGTTAATATTTCGGCGGTACAGCAATTTAGTTTCTGGGGTAAAATTGCGCGTCAGCGCCATTTGCCAATTTTTGAGATAATTAGCAAACAGCCAGCGCCGCCACATAGAACCCATCGCAATTCCGCCCCTACCGCTGTAAGTATTGTAAACATTGTCTTCGCCGCTGGGATAGTCGAATTCTTTGACTTTTGTGGGGGCCATCGCGTCTGTATCGGTTACTTCGCCGTAGTAAATTCGCGGGTAGCCGATCGGAATACTGGCCCGAATTCGATCGCTAGTTACTTCTAAAGCCGTATCTCCTTTCTGGGCTGCCACTCCAATATCTTTGACAAAATAATCGGGTAAACCGCCGACACCGACTGTATTTACCGGAGAAAGAGTAAAGCCGTAACCGTGAGTGTAAACCAGGTGTTCGTTCACCCAAGTTTGAGCTTCGGGGGCAACTGCTGTGTAATCTAATTCCCGCGCTGCCAGAAACACTTGTTGGCTTTCAGAATCTCCCTTTTTTGCTTTTTCATTTTTGATTGTGTAGCGCTCGATATCGGCATCAGGAAAGGTATAATAAGGTCTGATTTGCTGTAACTGTCGGTTGGTTTGCAGCAGCGGCAGCTTGTCCCACAGCCGGATGTTGCTAATAGTAAGTTTATTTTTTTCTAAGTCTGCATAAGTAAGTTTCCCGGCGGGATCGAAAGTTTTTATTTCAATTTCTTTGAGGTCAAAGGCTTCTTGAGTAAAGGCAATGCTGCGCTTGAGGTACGGCTTTTCTCGTGCTAGTTCGTTGGGTTTAACTAGAAGTTGCTGCACAATTGTTGGCAGTAGCAAACTTCCCAAAAAACTTAAACTTATCCACGCTAAAATAATCTTTTTTATGAGTTCATTTTTAATTTTGAGTCGGTAAACCTGGCACAGCATCAAAAGTGCGATCGCCCCCGCCAAAATACTCAAAAATCCATAGCAGGGCAGCCGCACCATCACGTCAGCATAATTCGCCCCGTAAGTAACGTCTCCCCGCGAATACAGCAATGCGTAGCGTCCCAACCAGTAGCGGAATGCAACGGCTAGCATGGAAGCTGCACCCAACCCGTACAAGTGCCGCTGCTGCGATCGAGAAAACCCCAAAAATATCCCTTGGCTCAGGCTATTTCCTGACAGCAAATATGTTAAAGCACAAGATACTAAACTGTACAAAAATACAACTGTCAGCCCGAATCCTAGCAAATCTAAGATTGGCAAAATAAATACATAAAAGCTAATATTTTGATTGAAAAGAGGGTCGGTTGTGTTAAAATTAATAGGGTGAAAATATTGCAAAACATTTGTCCAGCGACTGGCGAAAATAAGCCCGATCGCCAAACTGAGAAAAAAAGCGATCGCCCGCAGCCAAAAATCAGGCTTAATTACCACAGCTAACATTGTCCCCAGCAGCAAGCCCAACTGCCACCAGCGAGAAAATAGCTGCACCGCCCCATGCTGGATTGACTCAATTCCCAACTGCAGGGGCGGTAGAGGTAAATTGTCAGCTATACCGAAATAGGTGAGGCTGTTTGCAGCTAACAGCCCGCAGTGAATTACTGTCAAAGTTGCGATCGAACTCAATCCGAATACCGTCAACAGCAACCACGAAAAGGTAATTTGGGATTTAGCAACAGGTAATTCGTAATTATTCCCGGTATTCTTCCCAGTTTTGTTAGCCCTCAGTGAAGCGAATAGCGCCCCCGCAACCGGCGATTTCCTTTCTTCTGCGGGATGTTGCAGGCGGCGGGCTAAAGCCAAATTTCCCAGCAAAAAGACAGAAGAAACAGCAATTGCGATCGCCCCCAGCCACCCTTGAGTTTTCAGCTTTAACAGAAAAACCTGAAGATATCCAACTTCCTGAAACCAGAGAATTTCTGCCGCAATGCGGGAGGCCAACTCCAAAACCAGCCACAGCCCTACAATCAGTAGGATTATTTGATAAATTCGCCTCTTAGTCATTAGTTATTAGTCATTAGTTATTAGTCATTAGTTATTAGTCATTAGTTATTGGTTGAATAATAACTAATATCAGGTTCAAGCAATTGCCCCTCCCGAACGATGCTTTTTCCGCAAGAGTTGGAGGCATTTTTATTCATGGTAATTGACCGGACATAATCTGACTCCTGCTTTCCTGTCAACTGCCAACTGCTTTCCTGTCAACTGACTAATGACTAATGACCAATGACTAATGACAAACTAGCTGTACTGCTGATTGACATCCACATCCAAATTAAACAGTGTTTGCAAAGTTTGCATCGCTTGCCGCCGCGCCTCAATATCCTGCTGAGCGCGCAACTGTACCATCGGATCGTGCAAAATCTTATTCACAATCCCCCTGGTTAAAGATTCAATCACATCTTGATGTTTCTCCGAAAATTCCGCACCCAGACGTGATAAAGCTTTTTCTAACTCTTGTTCCCGAATCAATTCTATCTTATCCCGCAAACAGCTAATAGTAGGAACTGTTTCCAGACTGCGCCACCAGAGATCGAAAGCCTCTACTTCCTGTTCCAGCAAGCCCTGAGCTTCCATTGCCATTTTGCGGCGACTTTCGTGGTTTTGAGCTACCACTGCTTTCAAGTCGTCCACATTAAACGATCGCACATTAGCGAGTTCGTTCGCATCCGAATCAATGTTGCGTGGTACAGAAATATCCACCAACATCAAAGGGCGATTCGGGTCTAAAACCGATTCCAATTTAGCTTTATTTAACAGTGGCTCGGTAGCTGCCGTACTGGTAAAAACCAAGTCAGAACTGGCAATTACCTGCATCATTTCCGAGAGCTGATACAGGTGCAATTCAGCATCTTTAAACTGACCGGCCAACTCCAGGGCGCCACGCACAGAGCGGTTAACGATCGAAATATGGCTAGCTCCTTTTGAGAGCAAATGCTGTACCAAAAGCCGCGACATTTTGCCAGCACCGATAATCGCAATTTTGCTGCTTGCTAAATGCTGACCCTTCATTTGAGCCAATTCTGCAGCCGCCGAACTGATCGAAACTGCACCGGTACCGATGCTAGTTTCCGTGCGAACTCGCTTCCCTGCTGTGAGAGCTTGCTTGAACAAGCGCTCTAAAATTCTGCCTACACCTTTGTACTGCTGGGCGAGTTTGTGAGTTTGTTTCACCTGAGCCAAAATTTGTCCTTCTCCGAGCACCAAACTGTCGAGACCAGAAGCCACTCGCATCAAGTGCATCACGGCATCTTCGTGCAGCAAAATAAACAGGTGAGGGCGCAAAGACTGCAAAGGAACTTTACTGCATTCTGAAAGGAACTGAATAACCTCTCGCACACCCGGTTCCGACTCGCTGGTAACAATATAAATCTCTAAGCGGTTGCAAGTGCTGAGAATAGCAACCTCTTGAATGTGCGGGTAGCCGCGCAATTGGGCGATCGCCGCTTCAACTTTCTGTTCGGGAATGCTAAGTTTTTCGCGAACTTCAACCGGCGCTGTTTTGTGGCTGAGACCTACGACTGCAATATTCATATCTGTGATTTGTCACTATTTCTTTCTTAGTTGTTAACAGTCACCTGTTATTAGTTATTAGTTTATCGCTAATTGCTAATCACCGGTGACTGTTAACCGTTAACTGTTAATTGTTAACATTTAACTGTTAACCACTAACTAATCACTAATTCAATTGCAAAGATTTCGGCTGGTCAAACATATGGATTGTATCCACAAACCGAGCAGTTTTCGACTGAGAAGAAATTACCAAACTTTCAGTGCGAGCGCCGCCGCCAAAGAAGCGAACTCCATCCATCAGCGTTCCGGGAGTAATCCCGCAAGCTGCAAACAGAACTGTTTCTCCAGATGCCAACTCTTCAGCATTGTAAATCTTGTCTGGGTCTGTGATGCCCATCTCGTTCAGGCGGGCGATATTGCTCTCTTTGCTTTCACCGATCAAACCAGTTTTGACAACTGCTGGATCGTAAATTAACTGTCCTTGGAAGTGACCGCCCAAGCAGCGCATTGCTGCTGCGGAAATCACACCTTCGGGTGCAGCGCCAATACCCATAAGTGCGTGGATGTTGGAACCAGAAAACGCGCAAGAAATCGCTGCCGAAACGTCGCCGTCACTGATCAGCCGAACTCTTGCACCCGCTTGCCGAATTTCATTAATTAAATCTTTGTGTCGGGGGCGATCCATGACCACCACCACCAAATCTTCAATACTGCGGCCGAGACAATCAGAGATAATTTTGAGGTTTTGAGTGGGGGTTTTGCGAATATCTACATGATTCTTAGCAGCCGCAGGAGCCGCCAATTTGTTCATGTAGAAATCCGGTGCAGCAAACAAACCACCTTTTTCAGAGATAGCCAAAACTGCCATCGAACCGTTTTGACCGTAAGCTACCAGGTTAGTACCTTCGCAGGGGTCAACAGCGATGTCAATTTCGATCAATTCATCTAGGTTGCAGAAATCTTTGGCATCTTCGCGGGTACAAATACCTACTTGTTCCCCGATGTAAAGCATGGGTGCGTCATCGCGTTCGCCTTCGCCGATCACGATGCGGCCGCGCATATGAATTTTGTTCATGCGCTCCCGCATGGCTTCTACAGCCACTCTGTCGGCTTCATCTTTCTCGCCTTTGCCCATCAAGCGAGCGGAAGCGATGGCTGCCTGCTCGACTACTTCGATAATCTCTAAACCGATTACATTGTCCACAAACTTTATTCTCCCAACTTCTGATGCCTGTTTTGTGCTTTTTGCACTCCCAGCCATCAAGTTTATCAGAGGCGGGGATCTGTTCGAGCGCAAGCAGTTGCTTAGTTTGTGTTAACTTTTGCTTCTTTGAGACTGGGGCTGGAAAATCTGAGTCCAACAAGCTCAAAGATCGAGATCGCCCCAATACTTCACTCTTGCTTGGAGGAGCCCACGCTAGCCCCGTCTGAGCGGGAACTCGCGGACTCCGGGGGTTCCGGGGGAGCGATCGGCTGTTTCAGGCAACTTGTCAGCCCGAGTGCCGTTAAAGGTTTTATGATTAGTTTGCGATCGCACGATTTCTCAGAAACCCGGTTGCTGACCGCATTTATCGTTCCTAAACCCAACATTTGGGTAGAAACTCATCTGTTGCACCATTGTCAAGAACAGGCTTTCCGGCCTGTTCCACAACAACTGCATTTTCTTGTGGGGAGTAGGGGTTGGGCAGGAGAGCCCGCCCATAGAAGGGTTATTGATAATGGTGGAACATCTCAGTAGAAATGGGGTTTCTGAGGGTAAGTCCTAATGATGATCGCCAATCAAATGGACACCCGCCAATCGGGACGCACTAGACTTTATAAGCAGGAAGCAATAAAAAATGATGATGAAAGCCCAAGATATTATGACAACAGAAGTTGTTACCATTCGCGGTTCAGCGACTGTAGCTGAAGCAGTGGCGATGATGAACGAACTGTGTTTGCGCGCTTTAATTGTGGAACGCCGCCACGAGCAAGACGCCTACGGCATTGTCACGGAAACGGATATTGTTTACAAAGTAACAGCCTACGGAGTAGACCCCCAGAAAGTCCGCGTCTTCGAGATTATGACCAAACCGTGCATCACGGTGAATCCAGACTTGGGCGTGGAATACGTGGCGAGGTTGTTCGCCAATACCCGAATCCGCCGAGCTCCGGTGATTAAAGACAAACTGCTGGGCATTATTTCGGTAACGGATATCTTGACAAAAAGCGATTTTGTCGAAAAGCCAAAAAGTGTTTTATTTGAGGAAGAAATCGAACAGGCGATCGCGGATGCCAGAACTATCTGTGCCGAGAAAGGCGCTACTTCTAGAGAGTGCGCGGTAGCGTGGGATATTGTAGAGGAAATGCAGGCTGAGGCTTCTCACCAGCGATCGCTGAAGCTTGAGAAAACGGCTTTTGACGAGTATTGCGAGGAAAATCCCGAGGCGGCTGAAGCCCGGATGTACGAGAGTTAATTTAGTTATTAGTCATTAGTCATTAGTCATTAGTCATTAGTTATTAGTTATCAACTCTTATTTAGGAATTGATAACTAATACCTAACACGCGGAAGTTGCTTGTTTTATGCGAGCCTCCCGAAAAATCAAAATCTTAAGTGTTTGGCCCCATCATACAAAACACGTTCAGCTTGTTACCATCAAGATCCCGAAAATATCCCGCATAAAACCCCGGCAACACGCCTCTTGGTCCTGCTGCTCCTTCATCCTTAGCCCCAAGTTCGATCGCTTTGTTATAAACTAAGTTGACTTTTTCTGGACTGTCAACTTGAAGAGCTATCATTACTCCATTGCCAACAGTTGCTCTGTTACCATCAAATGGTTTTGCAATAGCAAGTGCTGGTCGACCGGGAGAAACACTCCATGCGATAAATTGGTCTAATTCCATGAATCGTCGAGCGCCAATTTCTGCAAGCAAAGCATCATAAAACTTTGCTGCACTTTCAATATCGTTGGTACCGAGTGTAACGTATCCGATCATATTTTTTGTCTTCTAACTGATGTTAAGATTAAAAAATGTTTGAGCAAATAACAACTGAGTTAAACTGAGCCTTAGCAAACCAAAGCTACAGCTCAAACATCATTTTAGATCCTAACTCAAACTATCTCGGTTTTGTCCGATCAAATGATTTATTGCCGATCGCTAATACATTCGGGAGTGTCTCTAGTGGGACTGTTGACGATCGCACTTACCGCCTTTGCTTTCATAGCTTCGGAAGCATAGGGCTTTAACAGGGGCAAAACTTCCTGAGCATTTTTAACAGAAGGATCTAGCCACTGTTCCCAATCGCTGTCGGGGAGAATCACTGGCATTCGATCGTGCATTGGCTGCACTGTTTCGTTAGCATCGGTAGTAATTATACTGCAAGATACAATGTTTTCTTTTTCTGGAGATTCCCAATTTTCCCACAAACCGGCAAAAGCAAAAGGTTCGCCGTCTGCCTTTTGAAAATAGTAAGGCTGTTTGTTCTTTCCCTGCTGTTGCCATTCGTAGAAACCGTCAGCGACTATCAAACATCGCCTGTGCTTGATGGCGCTGCGAAAAGCAGGTTTTTCGGCTACAGTTTCCGATCGCGCATTGATCATCTTGCTGCCCATTTTCATGTCTTTGGCCCAACTTGGAATCAAACCCCAGCGCATGAATTGAAACTGTCGCTGCATTTGCTTTGGAGAAGCTGTGACTGTGGCCACTGATTGAGTTGGGGCGATATTGTATCGCGCTTTGATGTCGGGAACTTCCGACAGTTTGAAGAATTCGGCGATGATTTGACCTGAAGTAGTTAAAGTGTATCGTCCGCACATAATTTATAGTTGGTATTAACGCGGTTTTTACCGATTCCGGCAGTTCTACAGTTGGGTAATCCGGCATTCTGGCAGGGGTTTAAACCCCTGCCTCAACGCTAAAGTCGGTTAAAACTGAGATATTGCAACATTCTTAATTACTTGTTTAGGAACAGGCTTTCCGGCCTGTTCCACAAGAGATGAATTTTATTGTGGAACAGGCCGGAAAGCCTGTTCTTGACAATGGTGCAAGATGTAAGTTAAAACCGACTGGAAATATGATCTCAATATCTATCTATTTTAGTCCTATTTTAGAGGACTTTAGCTATGAGATATGAGTTAAAAACCCCTCTCGGACTGTCGGGCTAAACCGGGCGGGCGGGACACCCACCCCACAATAAAATTCATTCTTTGTGGAACAGGCATCTTGCCTGTTCTTTGGATTTACCGTTGGGTGGGGGCGGGTTTTCGAGATGATGGGTTTTAGGCAATTATTGTTGGTAAAACCCGTCCCTACGAAACAGTGCTAAATTGTGGAACATTCGCAGACAACCATTCGGCGCGCAACTTTTCAATAGCTAATTCTTTGAATTTAGCTTCTACTTCTATCCAAGGAGCCTGATAATAACAATTAGGCATTTCTGTAATTAAATCGCTGTGGCGCGGATCGGCAAAAAATTCTCTGCCATTTGATATGTGAACTAATTGCGATTCAGGAACCGACCAAGTTGTGCGGGCTGCTTCGAGCATTTCGGCAACGCTGGGGTCGTCATAACTTTCTAAATGTTCGTGAATGACGTGGTGGTGGGCGTCAAAAACCATTGGTACGCCAGTATCAAGACAAACTTCTAAAATTTCCGAAGAACTGTAAGCGTATTCGTCATTTTCAAACGTTAAGCGCGATCGAATTGATTCTGGCAAGTCGCGGATGACTGATTTGAGCTGCGAACTGCGATCGCTCTTGCCGCCGTGAATGTTCATCAGTGCCTGGGGCGATCGGGGCTGTCCCAACATATCTAAAATTAAAGCATGAGTGGCGAGAATTTTAATGCTGTTTTCAACCACAGAAAGCTTGTCGGAACTGAGGACGACAAATTGATCGGGATGGAGTACCAAGCGGATACCCGAAGAGAGAGCGCGATCGCCCGTCTTTTGCAATTCCTCAGTCATGGAGTCTAGCACTGCTTCCCCCAAATCTGTATCTGCAAAAGGGAACAGTGCGGAAGTCATGCGGTAGAGTTTAATTTGAGTAGCAGAACAGAAGTCGATCGCTTTGTCAAGCCGCTTTAAGTTGTCTGCATACAACTCGCGCAATACTGTTTCTTGTTGAGCTTCCGAAAGCTGTAAAAGTCGCTTCCGGGTGACAGTGCGAAAGCGAACGGCATCGGATGTTGTAATGCAGACTAATCCCAATTCCGGCAATTTTTCCTGTTCCACTACTTGGTTAATCCCGCTCATTTAGCAATAATCCCTAACTTTAATTTTATGTTAAATAGTTTTCTCGTAAGGACTTGAGTTTTTAGTTTTGAAATTTTTAGGAACTACTGAACCTGGCGAAAGAGTCCGGCCGAGATTGAACTCTCTGGCGGACTCTGGGGACAGGTGCAAGATGTAATTAGTACAAACGTGACTTGTTATCAAAAATCTAATGAACCGCCTCGCCGATAGCATATCGGTGCCACTTTAATCGATATAACTATTGCTGTTCTTCGCCAGACTCAGCCTCTTCGTCGGGTCGCGCGGTGGCAACAGGATTTTCCATTGCTTCGTTATGGAACGGATAACCGGATGTTTCTTGATTTAGCGGGTCAGCGGGTTGGTCCGCAGGGGATGTAATTTGACCGTTAGTGTTGGTATTGGGTTTTGTGGAAGATCCTTTATGGCTGGCGTGACCGCTACTCATCTTTTTTTCCTCAATTAGGTTTATGGAACAATTTCTAGCTTAGACTTAGCGGCTGCGTGCGATCGCCTATCTTAAGTCAGAGATGTTGCTTAATAGTTGAGGATGCTATATAGCTATCCTTGCAGGAGTCGTAAATTTTTTACCCCACCCCAACCCTCCCCCAACTCGCTCGCTCGGGAGTAAGAAATTCACAATTGATGCAAGGATTGCTATAGCAATCCTCCCATCAATTGTAAAATCTTTCTCTTCTCTTCTCAACATTGGCCTCAATAGCATCTTCGCAGTTTGTTCACAAAAAAAGCCTGTTTCGCGTTTCCTGAAACGATTGTTATATCTCCTGATTTTCCCAATTTCCCCTTTTCAATCAACTCCGCAAACGCCCTGACCTGAGAATGCTAATAACTAACCACAAACCCAAAAAACTCGCCGCCCCAAACAAACCAGTGCTCAGAAAAGATAGCTGAGGAGTTTGTGCGTTAGAAGAAATAATTGCCGCCCCCACAATCAGCGAACCCACGACAATACTAAAAGAAAGTCGGTTCGCAGAATCCCCCAGAGTGCGGCGCAGCGGGTCGAGTTCTTTTAGGGTCAAGTTCCACTTCAAAGTTTCCGAAGTAACTCGGTCTAAAAGCACTTCCACCTGTCGCGGAGATTGCAAAGATAAGCTTTTGAGATCCAGGGCAGTTCTCAGCAGAGCTTGGATCGGATCGTCTCCTAATAACTGACGCCGAAACATATCGGTCATCAGCGGTTTGACCTGCTCTACAATATTAAATCGGGGATTAAAAGAGCGCGCCAGTCCTTCTAAATTAGCTAGAGTTTTTGCATACAAACCGAGATTGCTGGGGAGTCGAATTTTATTTTTGCGGGTGATTTCCAGCACCTCATAAAAAATTTCCGACAAGTTCATTTGCGACAAGCTGATATTGTAATACTTGCGGAGCATTCGAGCCAAATCGTTCTCTAGATTAACTAAACTTGTCGGCTGAGCAAATTCTGCCATTTCCAAAGTTAATTGAGCGCAGCGCTGAGCGTCTAAATCGACAATTGCCAGCAACATTTCTGTCAAATTTTGCTGAGTGCGCGGGTCTAATCTGCCGACCATGCCGCAGTCCAGCAAAGCTATGCGGCCGTCTTTGAGATAAAATAAATTGCCGGGATGGGGGTCTGCGTGAAAGAATCCGTCGATATACAACTGCTGGAAGAAAACGCGGCAAAGCAAGGTTGTAATTTCTTCGCGTTCGGCATTTACATCTCCTTTATGGCGAATTCCTTGCAAGTCGCCTAACAAAATTGGGACTCCGTTCAGCCACTCCATTACTAAGAGTTTTTTTGTAGTCAACTCCCAGTTAATTTGTGGTAGGACAACTTGTGTGGGGTCAAACCATTTACTTTTAGATAAATTGCGGCGCAGTTCGTCTGTGTAGCTGGCTTCTTGAATGAAGTCTAGTTCTGCACGCAGGGCGATCGCAAATTCTTCTGCGAGGGCGACAATATCGTATTGTTGACCGAAGTCTGTGAGCATGACAAGTTCTGCCAAACCTCGGAGCACGGCGATGTCTTGTTCGATGACAATCTCAATACCGGGGCGCTGAACTTTGAGGGCGACTTCGCGACCGTCTTTTAAAGTAGCTTTGTGGGTTTGGGCGATCGAACCTGCGGCGACAGCTTCGGTGTTAAATTTGGCAAAGGTATCTTCGAGAGATTGTGTGAGTTCCTTGCGGACGATAAGTTCTACTTGCGACCACGGTACGGGCGGCACTTCCGCTTGTAGCGTGGAGAGGATTTCGATGTAGCTGGCCGGTAAAAGGTCGGGACGGGTGCTCAGCAATTGTCCCAATTTGACAAAAACTGGGCCTAATTCGACGAGGATGTTGCGGAGAACTGCTGGAGTTGGGAGACTGGGTGCGTCGGTTTTGCGGCCGGTTAGGAGGCTTTTCATGTAGTCCCAACCGTTGCGGAAGACGACCTCTAGAATTTCTCCTTTGCGAGAAGTGTTTTGAACTAGGCTAAACAAGGGGCCTCCGGGTCGATCGGGTTTAAGGGCTATATAACTACTAGGATAGCGCTGTTGACCGGGCTGACCAGTGTCTTGGGGAATAACTTGGGCGAAAGCGTGCGATTCCCTACGGGATAGCTTCGCACGCGCGTATTTTGGGGTGTGGGGGCGATCGGTTTTTGGCTTTGGCATTACTCCTCATAGTCATATACATTTAAAGCATACATAATATTTTTATAATTAAGAAATTATACGTCACTAAATTTAATTATATAAGTAAAGTAAATATTCAAATTTAGGAAAGGTCAAAAAGATGAGTGCAGTTGATTTAACATTTACAATTCCTGAGTCGAGTAATCAAGGTTTAGAATAGTGGGAAGTATCTACGAGTTTGCGGTGTGATTCGGGATGCACAGAAGCAGCCGCCTGAAATAGTTGCTATGTTGCGTAAAGTAAACTCTAATTTTTCTCCAGTATCAACCCTACTATAGCCATCCTCGCATCATTTGTGAATTTATTACTCCCGAGCGAGCGGGTTCGGGGAGGGTTGGGGAGGGGGAAAAAATTTACTTCTCCTGCAAGGATTGCTATGTCTCAGTGTGGTTCAGTTGCCAGTATCCTCACCTTAACTGTCTCATGTACAGCATTTATTGTCGTACTACAGCGGTTAGAAGAAATTGAACAACGCTTGAAGGGAATTGAGCATAAAATAGACCTGAGTTTTTATGCTGATTTCCGTGCGAATCTCAAATATGCACAAAATGCGTTTACAGGAAAAATTATGATAACCGCAGAGCGTTTGAATCCAGGCTGTTTCGGGGTTGAACACAGCTCAAGCGATTTACAAAGATTACACTCTTACAGCATTTGATAATCAGATACAGCTTGCTGATGAATATCTTTCTTCTTTGTTTTTAGCTTAGGTAAGTAGACCTCTTGCAAAAAAGATATATGTTATAATCAGAAGTTTTAAATTTAGCCCCCTAGAGCTAACTCATAATTGTA
>NZ_JAUBUG010000065.1:0-38895 GCF_036705345.1 Microcoleus sp. B3-D2 | reverse complement strand
GACCTGTGTTCGCGCTTGGGCGTGCAAGGTATCTCGAATCTGCTCTAACACGCCGTCTGAGCGCCACTGCTTGTAGTGCCAAAATACTGTGGAGTAGGGTGGCAGGTCTTTGGGCAGGTCACCCCAGTTGCAACCGTTCTTCAGTTGGTAGAGGATGCCGTTCAAGATTTGACGCTTTGTCCACCGAGGCGGTCTCGTTTGCTTTTTTTGAGGTAAGAGTGGCTCAATGATTTCCCACTCTAGGTCGGTTAGGTCGCTGGAGTATGCCATTTATGACTAATTTTAGCTCCTCATCCAAGATCCCAAATAGGTTCTATAGTACAGGAAACAACAATGTTACTTTACAAAATTGAGGATTTTAATCCCAACTACCGCCAAGCAGCTTTTGATGACGACGATATCAAAGGGCTGGATGTGTATGGCGGAAGTACCGTTGATAACTCCCATCAACATTAACTTTTTCAACCCAGGATTCGATTGACTCGAAACCAGCGATAGCCGTAGGCTTCTAAGGGAATAGAGGGCGAGTCGGCACCGAGAGATTCATACAGGCGATCGCCAAATAAATCGAACAAATGGCTGTATTCGTGAGATTTCAGCGTAGCGGTACAAGGTTTGTCGGCTAGATTGTGGACAGCAATCACCGTCCTGCCTTGCCAGTCGCAGCAGTGGGCTAAAACCGAGGGAGAGTCGGTTTCCAGAATGTGCCACTTGCCCCTACCCAACTCAGGACATTGCTTGCGGATGCTGATTGCACGTTCCATCCAGTTAATTAATGAGGCAGGATCGCGCTGCGCTGCGACGACATTGACTTGTTTGTAACCGTATTCTCCCTTGGCGATCGCAGGTCTGGCAAGGGCATCAGTTGCAGCCGTCGAGAAGCCACCATTCGCTGCATCTGACCATTGCATCACCGTGCGGACGCTGCCTCGACCTTCCAGCGAAAGATCGTCGCCCATGCCAATTTCTTCGCCATAGCGCAGCATGGGTGTACCAGGCAGGGTGAAAAGCAAGCTGTAGACCAGTTCAATCCGGCGGCGGTCACCTCCCAGCATCGGTGGTAAGCGACGACGAATCCCGCGCCCGAAAATTTGCATAGTTTTCTCGGGGGCAAACGCTGCAAAAATTTCCTCTCGTTCCGATGAAGTAATGCGGTCTAGCGTCAGTTCATCATGGTGGCGCACAAAATTAAGCCACTGACAAATATCAGGAATATCCGGTAAGGTTTTTAGTCCATCGCGCAGCGCTGTGGATTCTTGACGCGCCAGGGCCAAAAACAGATGCTGGTTCAGCAAAAAGTTGAACAGGATGTGCATTCTGTCGCCCTTAGCAAAGTAGATAGAAATTTGATCGCGATCGACATTTGCTTCTGCCAGCAACACTGCATCACCCCGACGCGATGACACAAACTCTCTCATTTCTTCCAAGAAACCTTGCAGGCTTTCGGGGTCTGCACCTTCGATGCCAATTCCTTTAATTAAAAAGGGAACAGCATCAATGCGAAATCCAGACACGCCCAGTTCTAGCCAGAAACCCATAATTTTGCAGATTTCTTCTCGTACCGCCGGATTGGCAATATTCAAATCTGGCTGTTCTTTATAGAAGTGATGCAAATAGTAAGCGTTTGCTTGTTCGTCGTACTCCCAAATACTGTCCTCGGCATCGGGAAACACCAGCGATTCTGGATCTGTTTTGGGTGGATTTTCTGACCACACGTAGTAATTGCGATACTTGGAGTTTTTATCGCTTTTGGCTGCAACAAACCAAGGATGCTGATTGGAGGTATGATTTACTACCAGATCGATCAGCACCCGAATTCCTCGTTCCCTTGCTTGGTGCATGAACTCGACAAAATCTCCCAGGGTTCCCAGTCTCGGATCGATGTTGTAGTAATCCATCACGTCGTAACCATTGTCGCGGTTAGGGGAAGGATAAAACGGCAGCAACCACAAACAAGTAATTCCTAGCGCGGATAAATAGTCTAGGCGGTTGATAAGTCCTTGAAAGTCTCCTACACCATCGCCGTCAGAGTCCATGAAGGTTTCAACATCGAGGGAGTAGACAATTGCGTTTTTATACCAGAGGTCTTTCATTGCAGTAAATTTATTAATAGAGAAACTGTGTAACATGGCTTTGTTCCGAAACCCGGTCACAGGGTTATTTAGGAAGCTGAATACCACGGTTATAGCTCATCTTTCGGAATATGAGTCTAAGTCCTGTTGTCCCAATTAAAAATATATTTATCCATCTAAAGGTAGATGAAATATCTATCAAAATAATAAATAAATTACGTTTTTTAAATAAAAAAACGGTAGATCGAGCTGACTACCATTAGCAAGATCGATCGCTACGAATTTCCGATTAGATGTTCATCCAAATAGCCAAGTTCTTTAGCTTGTAGCTGCACTGCCTTCGCTCTCTTTCACCAAGACAGTGCAAAACCACAAACATTAGTTATATCGGTCAGCCCTTGTCATTCCTAACAACCTAGGAGCTATGTTTGCCTTTAGCGATCGCTAATGCTGCCAACTACTCTTCTACCCAATTGAGTAACCCCAGAGAAGTAACAGCTCCAAAAAAGTGAGCGCCAATCAGATTGACGTTGGCCATCGTCACAAAAATATCTAGGGAACGAATCACATTTTCTGGCGCATAAGCTGCCATCGCTTGGGGCTGACTAAGAGTTTTTGCTAGGACTACAGCAACTGTTTCTTCAGAAGCAACAAACGCGATTAATACCCCCACCAAACTAGAAACTAATCCAATGCGTAAGGTGTGAGTAATATGTTCTTTGCTGGGATATACCTGGGAATTTTCGGCGTGCAAAAGTCGCCCTAAAAGCCTATAGCGAAAATCCCAAAAAATTCTAAAGCACAGCAATAACAGACCAACTACCGCTAAAAATATGCCGAACCCAATACCTGCATTATTATTGGTTTGATCGCTCATGTTGCGACCCAACATAGCAAACAATAAAACAATGCCGGAAACAGCACCCAAGAATAACTGTATCCAGAAGCTAAATCTACTAAACAAGCGAAAAGTTGCGACGAATTCTGTTTGGGTCAGCGGTTGCGACAGGGATTCTGGTTGATTCAGTTGAGTCATTATATACACCTTATTGCTGAATTGAGCGTCAAAGCAAACGACGTAAGAAATAGGTTCTGCTTGTCTTCCTGTCGCAAGCGATCGCCTTGTGGTTAGCTATTAGAGTTTTCCTGAAAAGTCAGTTAAGGGCAGGACAGGATGCCGGATGTTTGGGAACCGAATTCGGCAATTTCCGGTAAATCAAAGGTTGAACTCAACACAGGCACTGCCATTGTGGTTGATTTAATTTTCCTCAAATCCTCCCGGTTCTGAACAATCAACTTCTTGCGACAATGGGAATTTAAAGTCTTAAAAATCGACTTAGGCAAAACGTCTATTGTCTTTGTTCACCATTTCAAAATCTTGTTTCTATCTCTATTTAATCTAACTAGCCCAACCTTGCCATCTGTCTGATGCCATAAGAAAATATCCACCTGATGGGAGATGATTGAGGAAAAATTTATGATAATGGTTTGAGTTAAGTGCGAGCGATCGGACTATTGGCGATAAATGCTGGATTCCCAACTGCGGCACTGGGGCGCATCCATTCTTGCAACCTCCATAACCTAGTTAAGGCACCTATTCCAGATTTCCAACTATTCATATGCGAGTTTGGATCTATTCGTTGCAAGCAAGATTACCCGGACAAATTTTTGATCGCCTTCCCGTTATTGACGATTTAACCGAACAAAATTAAACAATTTTTATGTGAACCAATTCGCATATTTATCTGTTGTATTCCCACTATCTCAGCCTAATTATCCATAGCTTATTAATTATATTTTTGACCATGCTCCTGGTAAATCCGATGCCATACCGCCACGGAACTATCAGCCTTTTCCCGGCTTTTTACCGCCAGCGAACCGATGCAATTATTTCAAAATTATAAAATGGTTTAATGGGTTGGTTGGCAGGCATTGCATAAAGCATGAGTTTTATTGCTATAGCAATCCTTGCAGGAGTCCTAAATCTTTTACCCCACCCCAACCCTCCCCTTAGTAAGGGGAGGGAGTAAGAAATTTACAAATGATTTAGGCTTGCTATATTACGAGCCTTATTGGTTTCTTTACTTTGCAAGTGACACTGCTTTTTGTTAACGAGATTGTGGCATTTATATTCGCTTTTATTCCCTATATAAAAAAATTTTTAAGGGTAATTTCAGCACGGCTGCCTTTATTAGATTCGCCTGGGAAACCAGCCTAAGTGTTGTTGGTATATTTCCTAATTCCACAAATTGGATCAGGCTGTTTTGTCACGCCTATTATTCTGAATAAGCAGGTATATTTGCTTTCCAATTACACCTTAGCACTCAAGACATTATTTAGATTGTTATTGTTTTTTTGGGGATGATTTTTAACGCCGCCCATTCTAATTGTTATTAAAAGTTTGGTTAAAGAACTTTTAATCAAGGATATACTATATTGCTGGCAGACTGCTCCATCACGGAAGCTGTCTAATAGCCCATAAAGCTAGATTTGTCAAGGGTAATAAATGTGAAATCTCTCAATCAATCAACCGATGAAACTCCCGCTCAAGACTGATGAAAAATCTCTCTAAATAAGCTAATAATTAAACTTATAGATAATAACATAAATTATTTGTTTAAAAACTCAGTTAACGGGAAAGGAATTCACCATAGGCGTATGCCAGCAGTCGTTAACAACTAAAGTATAAAAAATATGAAACGGGACAACTCACCCACCGACAGCATTAAAGACTCAATTGGACAGGCAGCTTCTCATCCCTGGTTTGAGCGACTGGCAAGATTGGGATATGCTTCCAAAGGCTTAGTTTACTTTATTGTCGGTTTTCTAGCAGCACAAGCAGCCTTTAGTACGGGCGGCAGGACAACCGATACTAGCGGTGCATTATCAGAAATTGTTAACCAACCGTTCGGTAAAATTCTGCTATTTCTTGTAACGATTGGCATTATTGGTTATGCCCTTTGGCGTATCGTTCAGACAATTCTAGACCCAGAACACCAAGGACAGAAAATGGATGCCAAGCGAATTGCCCAACGCATTGGCTACGCCTTAAGTGCTTTAGCTTACGCAGGTTTGGCTTTAACGGCTGTAAAACTGATAATGGGTTCGGCCGTTAGTAAGAGCGATTCAACCGAAGATTTGACAGCCCAAATTTTAGCGCAACCGTTTGGACAATGGCTGGTAGGATTGGCGGGATCAATTGTTATTGGTGTAGGATTTTCTTATTTCTACGAAGCATATAAAGCCAAATTTCGCCGCCATTTCAAGCTAGATGAAATGAGCCAAACCGAGCAAAAGTGGGCGACACGGTTGGGTCGATTTGGAATTGCTGCCCGTGGAATTGTTTTCGTTATAATCGGTTTTTTCTTCATTCAAGCAGCAAGGCTATCGGATGCCAGTCAAACGAAGGGATTGGGCGAGGTGTTGGCAATTCTGGCACAACAGCCTTTTAGTCCAGTGATTTTGGCTCTCGTACCTTTGGGTTTAATTGCCTATGGCATCTACTCGGTAATTGAAGCTCGCTATCGGCGAATTTTCCGCTCATAAGCTTGCCCGTTATACGGAAAACTATGAATTTTGAGTACAAGATTATTTTTGGTGAAGTCAAAAGTTATCTAACTCAAAACTCAAAACTTTTACTAGGCGTCCTGATTTAATCACCTGCTTTTAAGTCGGGATATTTTAACTCAAAACTCAGGGCGGGCACGGGGGCACCGCCCCTACTCAACTCAAAACTCCTAAAAACTTATGGCACAAATTGGTTATCACGCTTCCCACGAACAGTTTAAGCCCAGCGAACTGCTGAAATATGTCCAAATGGCAGAACAAGCTGGCTTTACCCTTGCCCTTTCTTCCGATCACTTTCATCCTTGGAGTGAAGCGCAAGGACAAAGCGGTTTTGCTTGGTCTTGGTTGGGTGCAGCAATGCAAGCAACGCCGAGGCTTTCCTATCGGGTTGTTTGCGCTCCCGGACAGCGGTATCATCCGGCTATTATTGCCCAAGCTGCGGCCACGTTGGCAGAAATGTTTCCAAATCGTTTTTGGCTCACGGTTGGCACCGGTCAAGCGTTGAACGAACATATTACTGGGGATAAGTGGCCTACTAAGAGCGATCGCAACACACGCCTCAAAGAATGTGTCGATATTATCCGCGCCCTTTGGGCAGGAGAAACCGTCACCCATCGCGGTTTAGTGTGCGTAGAAGATGCAAAACTCTATACCCGCCCGGAAATTCTCCCATTAATTATCGGCGCGGCAGTTACCCCAGAAACCGCAGAATGGTTGGGCAGTTGGGCTGATGGATTAATTACTACTTCTCGTCCACCTGAAAAGTTAAAAAAAGTCGTTGATGCGTTTCGTCGCGGTGGCGGAGAAGGGAAACCAATGATTTTGAAAGTGCAGCTTTCCTATGACAGTAATGCAGAGAAAGCACTACAAGGCGCTCACGACCAATGGCGCAGTAACATCTTCAAAAGCAAAATGTTGACAGAACTGATAACACCCGATCAATTTGATGCCGCCGGGGAGTTTGTGCAACCAGAGGAGTTATATCAACACGTCCGCATCTCGGCAGACCAAGAGCAGCATATTGAATGGTTGCAAAAAGATATTGAATTGGGGTTCGATCAACTAATTTTGCACAACGTCAACCGAGAACAAGAGCAGTTTATTGAGGTGTTTGGCGAAAAAGTAGTCCCAGGGCTGACAACAAGTTGATTTGTAATTATGATGCTACTGATATCAATTCCGGCGGCGCCGGAATGATATCAAATCCGCGCTTCATCGTCGGCCGTAAAGTCGAATCAAGCTGCCAACAAATAATTCGCGCAATTTTCAGTTTTTTGACTCATATAGCAATCCTTGCAGGAGTCGTAAATTTTTGACCCCACCCCAACCCTCCCCTTATCAAGGGGAGGGAGTAAGAAATTCACAAATGATTTAGGATGGCTATAGATGCTAAACGACAAAGCTAAAAATGCTGTGCTTATATTAACGGCAAACGCCAGCAATTAGACATTATAAAGCTCCGATTTTTTTTAAGTGTAGTAATTTTATAGGTTCGTATTTGCGCTTCAACGCATATGTGGGCGAAGACAGCGCAACTACAAACCCTTGTTCAATTCATTCGCACTCTAACGCCCTTCCGTCTTCACGTCCAACTCTTCACGACGCAGTGTTTCGGTTGCTTCAACAATCTCCGTTTCAACTTCTTTCCTGATGTTAACTTCTTCGCGCACAAAAGCTTCTTTTTTGATATCGGCCGTCTCTTCGTAAACTTCCATACGCATCACCTTTTCCTGCTGGAAGGGAGTATCCCGAGTTACTGGCGCACCTGCATTTTCGGGAGTTATACTCTCAATTACAACTCGCTCTTTTTCTGTGGGAATTGAAACTCGTGCCGTTTCGGTTTCAACTCGCTTGCTAATTGCTACCTCGCCAGCTTTGTGACGGCTTTTCTCTGCAACCAGTCGTTCTTCGTAGAGTCGGAATTTGTGATGCTCGCGCTCGTTCATCTGATACAATTGAGGCTCTTGTTCGTAAGTGTAGGTGTTGCGGTCATGAGCAGCAGCCCTAGCTTGGTTAGAGACAGAACGCGGCATAGAAAGTGGTGCAGATGCCTCTAAAGGCAATGATGCTTCTACAGGTGCAGAGGCTTCTACAGGTAGAGTACGATAAACACCCCGCACTTGTTCTTCATAATCGTAATCAACCACCATCTCATCCTCATACCTGGGTAGTCTTTCTGCTTGGTCTTTACTCCTCAAACCCGTCGCGTAGATGCGTTCTGCATCAACATCCACTCGACAAAGAGCAACTGGAACTAATACCTTTTTGCCAAAGATCCAGAAACCCGTGTCAACAACAAAATATCGGAAACGTCCTGTCTCATCAACTAGCGCGGTATCGATGGAGCCAATCTTTTCATCTGTATTTCCAGCATAGATATCCAGACCTTTGATATCTTCGCCATTAAAAGCCGCTTCGCGGTAGTTGGGATTAAAATCTTCAATTTTGTAAAGTAACATAGGAATCCTTCCCTTTCTATCTACATCTACTTATGCCCCCATTTTAGATATAACTCAAATTAGATGCTTCCTTCTTATGAAGTATAAAATGAAACAAAATAGTAAGATGAGTATATTTATTTTGATTTTTTTATGTCTTTGGATAGATGAATTATCATTTTTATTCGCCTTACGCACCCTCAACTTTTACAATCGGTTTTTAACTGTTTTTATCAAAAAATAAAATTATAAGTTATAGTTTAATACGCGAAATTAACCGATATAAAATATTTTCTAGACCAATTTATTACTTTAAAACTATAGTTATGTGGGCATTGCATATATTCATAATCCTCAAGGAAAAACAAGAAAAGAATTCGGCTTTTTCTGTTTGAGCTAAAAAAGCCCCAAACGAATCGAAAGTTGAACATCTCTTTAAACTTGGAATAATAACATAAGGTCTTGCGATGTAACCCGCGCCAGATAATGTCTGGACTCCGGTGTTATGCCCTTCGACCGCAAGCCCTAAATATCATTATGAATATATGCAATGCCTCCTCTTCAGCAAGCAATTTCCCATAACTGACGACTAATGACTAATAAAAACAAATTCCCCGGCCTAACCAGGGAACGAAAGATATTAAAAAAAGTAATAATGACTAATAAAAACAAATTCCCCGGCCTAACCAGGGAACGAAAGATATTAAAAAAAGTAATGTTGTTTTAATAAATTGAATATGCCAAAAAGCGGCGATAAGTTAGTAGCAGCCCTTGTTGAGTTGAGAGCGGACGCCGGGGCGGGCATTCCTGTGCAGGTGCCGCACCCGATCGCATTTTCCAGTCTCAAGAAAACAGTTGCATTCATATTTGAGCACCAATTAAGCTTGGCTGCTGTTGCGAGTCTGGCTAGCCAGCTCCAACAGTTGCGCCCAGCGTTTTTGGACTTGTTTGGGGGTGCATTTGAGCGCGGTGGCGATCGCCTTGTCGCTTTCTTGATTCCGCTTCATTTGTAACAGTTGCTGCATTTCAGGCGACAGTTGAGCGCGAAATGCTTCCCATTTGTCCGAAGTCATTCCCAGCTTTTGATCCACATCAGCACCCAGCCATTCGTGGACGAGTTTCCAATTTTGAGTGCGGGCAAATTTTTCGACGTGGTACTTGAAACGTTGTTGCAAGTAGTCGCGCTGGCGGGAAGACAAACCGAGGGCGCGGTCAATTTCCGAAGCCGAAAGGTCTTGCAATTTTAAAGTTAAGTAATTCACGCATTCTGGCTGATTTTGCGATTCCAGATAGGCGATCAATTCCGAGACTACTCGATCGCGCAGCACAGCATCAGCCGGATCGACAGTTTCCGATACCATTTGCTCGCGCACTTGTTGCAGCGCCGGAGAGCGGCTGTACATTTCGGCTTCTTCTCCCTTGCCGGATTCTACAGCCATTTCAATGTCGATCGCAGTTTCCGGAGGTTGGCCCTTGGCAAATCCTTGAGCGCGCAACACGATCAGGCGCTGGCGGTTGCGGCCGGGCAAACCGATTTGGCGCTTGGCGTAGTGTTCGGTAAAAGCCATGTACTCAGCCAATTCTAGCTGCGTGCGGGGCTGGTAGGTGGCATCAAGTTGGTGTTCGCGGCGGAAAGCTCGCAGAGATTCGATGTAAAAGCCTTGCAAAAAGTCTTCAATCATGTTGTAGCGAGCTTGGAAGTTCAAGTTCGAGCGGAAAGAAGCAACATGGCGGTAAATCATAGCCGCGAGGTGAGAGTGCAGTTCGACGCGGCCTTGTTTGGAACCGAGGCGGTAGTATTGCAGGATTTTTTGCAACCGGTGCTCGGCCAAGGTGATTTGCCAAGCTTCAACTTCGCCAGAAATTTGGATGCGATCGCTTTTTTGGCAAATCCGTTCGACTTCCTTAGCAATCCGCATCGCCACTGCTTGAGCGCTGCGGCTGGCAGTTTTCATTTCCGCTTGCAATTCTTTGAGGGCGAAGTTAGCCAAAGCGAGCATATCGATGCTGGGAAGAGAATTGATTTCGGCGGTTTGTTCGCTGGATGCAGCCGGAATGCTGTTGAGGTCAGAAGCGGTGTTGCAGTTGACGGTGTTGGTGGCAGCTTTGAGAGTCATGGCGTTTATCGGGTGGTAGGGCACAGCGGGTGTGCGAGGACATTTGTCAGAGAGTGAGGTGGCAGTTGCTGGCGGTTTCGCTTGCTGTGCTGATTCAACTCTCTATACATTGAATGTTACGGAAGTAGAGATAACCGCAGTGATGCCAGTGTTCCACTCTCTCATGCAACAGTTTTTGGCTGCTGAATCTGATTCTAAGCGCTGGCTGTGGAAGATTGATTTTATTGCCGTTAAAGCCTTACTGTACAAGCATTCTGAGCTGTTATTTTGGTGGGGCGATCGCGAAAAAGATTGACGGTGTTCCAGGGCCGCTGAGTGGACGATTTACAAACTGGTTTTTTAAGGGTTTGATGTTCTGGAATCGGGATGGGAGAAAATGTAGCGAAAACCCATGTCTTCTGAACCTACGCAACAGCAGTTAGGAAACCCGGTCGATCTGCAAATTTGATCTGATGGCAGAAGGAATAAAGAATAAGCACAGTATTGTGTAGGGTGTGCACCGCAACCGATATCAACCCTTAAATCACCGCATTGGGAAACTGATGGAGTATTTCACGTTTCCCAATGTCAAGAGTGTGCTGCGAGATTTGTACGGTATGGAACCGAAAGTGCTGTCGCCTGTTGGGCAAAATGCGATCGCACTTATTGCGATTAAAGCTGCGGCGGGGCGAGTGCGAACAACGCTGCTGGCTGAATTTCGCAGTTTACTGCAAGTCAAGTTAACCTAAAGTTAACAGCCGTTTTGTGCAGATGTCGGCTCAATCACCCACTAAAAATGATGAAAGAAGACACCATCGAAATTGTTGGTTTTCACGCCCATATTTACTTCGACACTGATAGCCGCGATGCTGCAGCGCGCGTGCGTCAAGGATTGAGTCGGTTTGAGGTACAGCTCGGGCGCTGGCATGACAAACCCATTGGCCCCCACCCCCAAGCAATGTATCAAGTTGCATTTTTACCGCAGCAGTTTGGCAAAGTCGTTCCCTGGTTAATGCTTCATCGCGAGGAACTAGATATTCTCGTTCATCCCGAAACAGGCGACGATGTTGAAGACCACACGACACATTCTTTGTGGCTGGGAGAGAAACTACAGTTGAATGTCGAATTTCTGCGACCTAAAACCACCAATGTGAGTTTCTAACTCATCGCTCTCTAATTGCTATATGTAGATCAAATACTACTTGCTGGGTGCGGAGCTACCGAAGAAACCAGAGCGGTTGGGAACTCAAGTGCGATCGACATCAATTGAAGATAGATCGCGACTCGGACTCTCTCCCACTAAGGAAATAAACTGCTCGTCATTCCGCAAGGAGTCAAAGTCGGGGTTCCATCGAGCTTCCACACAACAACGGCGCGGAGCGATCTGGATTGCTTGTTGAAGCGCAGCAATAGCTTGCTCGGTGTCACCTTGTCGGGCATAGCAACAGGCTTTTCCGTAGTAACCTTCCTCATTTTCTGGATGTTCGCGAATCACTCGATCGAACAATTTCATAGCTTGTGAGTATTCGCCTGCACGGGAGAGAACGATTCCTTTATTAACGAGTAATATAGGTTCATTTCCTCCTAACTCAATTGCGCGATCGCAACTCTTGATCGCGGCTGGATAATCCCCGATTAGGCTTAAATTTAAACCTTTGTGAATATAAAAAAAATAGTCTTTATAATTTATTTTACTAGCTTGTTCGTTACTAAGAAGTGCGTCATTATAGCGTCTTAAATAATATAGTAAAATACTTTTTATCAAGTAATTAATATCGGGATTTACTGGATCGATTTCAATAACTTTGTTGATACTAGCTAGGGCTTCTTCATAGCGTTCTAAATTATCATACAATATCTTACACTTGAGGCGGTAATAGTTAGATTTTTCTGATTCGATTTCAATAACTTTTTGATCACCTTTTAAAGATTTTACTGATTGACTATTGATTGCGTAATAATTAGAGTTTTCTGAATCTATGTTAATAGCTTTATTGATACTAAATAGTGCTTCTTCATAGCATTCTAAATTATCCAGTATTTTACTTTTTAGATAGTAATATTTAGAGTTCTCTGAGTCAATTTCAATAGATCTGTTGATACTAATTAATGCTTGTTCGTGTGAATTCTTTGAACCAAAAGCGGCAGCAAAATCAAAGAAAATGTTACCTATAAAATGAGTATTTCCTAAATCTCTTAGTGTCTCAATTTCTGCATAAGCTTGATTCAAAAGACTTAAAGATACCTTGTGGTCGCTATAACTCCGGAGACTGTGACTTACCAGAGCCGTACACTTTGCTAAACCTGTTAAATTCTGAGTTTCACGGAAGCAAACCTTTAGTCCCGACTCAATTTGGGACTTAACTTGACTCGAAACTTCTTCTCCCTGGCTCTTAATGCTAATGCTATAGTTTTTTTCAGGCCTACCGATGGCGCACCATCCAAATACGATAGTTTTCTCTATGCTGTCTAGAAAATTCTGAAGATCTGCCCGCAATAGTTTGTTTTCTTTTAGTTCTGCTTCTGAGGCAATTGTCAAAAAAGCACTTATTGCAATTAATGGTTTCTTCAAATAAGCTCCTTCAAAAAAACAAGTTAATAGTTGACGTTTTCCTTCAGTATTTTTGGCAAATAGTCTGTGATAAATGACTTCTATCATCAGCTCCTGCCATTCGGAATTTTCATATTTATCTAGGGGAGAGCGATCTGGTGATACTTCTCTATCGGCGAGCTGCTCAAAATAATCGGCTATCCAATTGTGGATTCGGCAAAATTTTTGTTTATCTTCTTGATGCTGTGTTTCCCGAATCACGCTTCTGGCAACATCATCAATCCGATATGAACCGTCAGAAATTGTAAAATCACGCTCTGTCAACCACTTAAACCAATTAATTCCATTACCGAATGGAATATTAGCTTCTCCAAACTCTTGCAGCAAAGCTTGAATTAACTGTTGATCGAACCAACGGCAGTGAGCTGCCAGTTTTACCACTCGTTGTTCAGTTTCATTCAACCCATCTAGAAGTAAGTTCACCATGCCAGATTGTTCGCCCGACAAGGTGATTGCTCCATCATTTTCCTTTTGCTTTTTCAGTAAATTTAAGTAGTAAGGATATCCTTGAGTTGCACGCCAAATCCGCCTCACCTTATCTGTATTGGTCACTCCAATATTTTTAAGATATTGTTGAGTTTCTTGTGGGCTGAATTTAGCGAGAGAATATTCTCGGATTAGCGGAACTCCCCTATCTTGAAATTTATGCTGATAACGTCCATGACTCAGCTTGTAGCGTCCCGCCATCGCAATTCGGACTGGAAAATCTTTCAATGGCGTATCTTTGAGTAATTCATTACCCAAAAATTCATTAAAATCTTTCTGTGCTTTTTCATAGGTATCCAGCCATAACACGATCGGCATCTCTTGCGACAACTGAATCAAGGTTTGTGCAAAAGCCTGAGTGAGCTTTTGCTGTGGATCGAGCATGAGATCTCGCAAGCTCATCTTTTCCTGTGTTGATCCTTGCGTAGCTGGATGTTGCCTCAAAAGTTTCTCGAAGCGCTCTCTTGTTGAAAGCGGATTAAACCTGGATTCATCCTCGGTGACGATCGAACTTCGCGCCACTCCCATATATTCCCGAACCAAACTACTCTGCTCAGCGCTCACTATTTGAGTTTCTGCCGCAGCCTCAGTTTCCAGTCGTAGTAGCGTTTCTTGGTACTGTTGATACCGAACTGTGAAGAGATCTGCCTCTGGCTGATGAATTAACAATTGCTGGTGTAAGTGTTTCATCAGTTCGATGGGTTTACTCAATCGGCTGTTGTTAAAATCAGCCTCCAGAAATTTCACGTTTCCGTGGTGCCGACTTTTTAACTCATGTAGTAAGGTAGATTTGCCAATTCCCCCAATTCCATACGCATAAAACATCAACGGTTCGGAGTTGGGTTGCTCAATCGCCTTATCAAAATCATCCAGAAACCGTTTGGTCGAATGGCGAGAAACGAAAAAACCTGGGCGGCGAGGTTTTGAGGCTTTTTCCCGACCTAAATTTGCGGAACAGGACTGTCCTAAAGCAGTTGAGATCGGCGATCGCGCTTTCGGGTTTTTGATGAAGGTTTGGGGATTTGCGCTATCGATATTGCTCAACGTCGCTTTTTGAGGGGAAGCCTTGGACTGGAAATATTCGTTAATCTTATCCCTCAGTTTAGAAAGCTCTAAAAATTCGTCATCATCTTGCCAATCTGACTTCTCCAGGACGCTAACAAAAGCATCGACAAAATCACCATCACCTGCTTCTGTATCTGAATCTGTCGAACACAGAACGCAAAATCCAGATCGCTGGCGGGTACTCGATCCAGAAGTCAAGCTGTGAATAATCCCATTCGCACCCGCGCCTGCATAACAAACGTCCAGAATCAGTAAGACATTTTCAGGATAGTTATTATTTCCCTCAAATAGGCATCGAACAAGTTGTTGAGTTTCAATCGCTTTGGTACTTAAGTGCTGGGGTCGAGAATTGAATGTGTAGAGATAGTGGGAACCTAGATTGCCATCGTCGGCTGCGTGTCCGGCATAATACAGGATAACGAGATCGTCACGGCTTCTGTCGTCACTGCTAAACCATTTGGACAGGGCATTTTTGATGTCTTCAGCCTCTGCGTCGATCGAAATCTGATCGGATAAAACTCTGGTGTACCCCTGCTGTGTTCCTGTAAACAGATTCACGACTCGATCGACATCACTCTCCACTCTAGCTAAGTCTGCTAGTCCCATTTTAGGACACGATGAAGAGCCGATCGCAATCAAAAACCGTTTAGATTTACCCATTGTCAGGCGAAATTATTTTGAACAGCACGTTAAACTATCAAGCCTGTGGCAACAGCAGCACCCGTTTCCTTTGCTGTTAAATACCTTTCCACCGAATGAGACTTCCATCCATTATAAACAAGCCGATCGACAATTTTGCGATCGTCTCCATCTCCAAAGTATGGGGCTAAGGATTTCTGAAGTGCCACAATATCACCGCTATCAGCAATGTTAAACCATTGCTTGATATTCGGCCATGCACCTTTACGATTCTCCGGTCGAGGTGTCAGTTTATCGAAAATCAAATTAGGGATTCCCAAAGGAGAACCCAGCGTTACCAGCGTCTGTACATTCCATTCTGGATGAGCGCACAAAGCTTCATAGGCAACGACCGAACCCAAGGAATGGGCGATCACTACTTTTGTCTCTGTTGGCGAGACTTTGGCTTCTACCCGTTCCAACACTGCTTTTTTTGTATCCGAATCGTGGAGAAATAAACCAACTTGCTTCAAGGCAAAAATTAATGTTTTTTCCGGGCCCAAGTTTCGGAAGAAGCGTGACTTAGACAACTGCCTTAATGCACGCTGCACAATCTCGGGAGTTCGTCCCCGACCTTGAAACTCCGGTTCTTGAATGCTGGGATCTTCGCCTAATGGGTCGTCAGCGCTACGATTCGCGATCGATAACTCTGCCGCTGCACGCCACCACTCAACGAGTAAGGCTTGCTCCCATTCCGTTTCAACATCCTGCGCTGTCAACTTGGGGACTCCCGCAGAACGCATTCCCGATGGGCGAAATAAGTCGCCATAAAAAACCATCCCAAATTCCGATGGTGTCAAGCGGGGCTGTTCGATCAATTCTAGGCTTCCTTGTAGTGCAGGCAACCAAGCATTTTCAAGCTGTGGACTGCCTAAAAAGTCTTGGGCGATTCCATGAATACCAACTACTTTCATTTAAATTCTTCCCCATTACATTCTGTGATTTTAAGAGTTTTGACCTAATCTCACATCCTGTTTTGTACTTGTGGCGCTCAAACCATAACACATGAACTCGCCTCTGGGCAACGATTTCAGGATTTATGAATTCATCCACTCGCTTGTTATTATTGCGTAACTACTCAGGCTTAAAAAAAATTGTATATATAAGCGGTTGAAACCGCCGAATCATAAAAAAGGTAGTTAACTTGGATCTCGACGACTGGCTTTGCATTCAACAATTCGCAGCTTTGGTCCATCGGCTTCCCACAGAATTAGTACAAAGTCAATTTGGCCTTTGATCTGGAAAGCTCCCTCGTCTGCTTCAACGGAAATTTCGCGTCCATATGCTCTTTGTCCTGAACTTATACCTTGCAATTGTGCGACAAAGGTAGTCCAGGGTGTCTTCTTTTCGTCAGCAGACTTTTGGCTGTACAAAGTGAGGTCAATGAGACCATTGTTTTTGAGAGAAGTTTCCCATTCGTTCTCCCTCAATCGCCCCGCCTCTTGGAGAACTGGATCTAAGGAGTTGAAGAGGCGTTCTGCAAACGGAAGATCTCGGGCAAGCTTTCGGTTATTATGCTCTAGCTTAAAGCGGCGATGCAAGATTGATAATGGATGTACTCGCCGATTTCGGTAACTCGGACAGATGGTTTAGTTACTGGGGTTAACATAAATGTAAAAATAATATGTTTGTCTGAGTCTGACTGGCCTAAGCTATGCCGAACGGCTAAATTTTAGTAATCATCTCACAATTAACTTAGGAGTTACATCACAATAATCACTTTTAATTGTGACCATACTCACGGCAACTATTTATATTATAAATTCACAATTCACCCCGATTCTCTCTCTAATACCAAAGTCACCGGCCCGTCATTCTCGATCGAGACTTGCATCATCGCTCCAAACAAGCCTGTTTCAACTTTTAAGCCGCTCTGGCGCAACTTTTCGACAAATTTATCATAAAAAATTTCAGCTCGTTCAGGAGCCGCGGCTCGGTCAAATGAAGGCCGCCGACCTTTGCGGCAGTCCCCATAGAGCGTAAACTGACTCACAACCAGCAACTCGCCGCCGATGTCTTGTACGGACTTGTCCCAGCGCCCGGTATCCGTGGCCGAGTCGGGAAACAAACGCAATTCCAGGCATTTGCGAGCCATCCAATCGAGTTCTGCTTCGGTGTCGGTGTCTGCAATACCTACAAGCAAATTAAGTCCGCAGCCAATTTTGCCGACAATTTGACCTTCAATTTCGACTTGAGATGATTTTACTCGCTGGATGATGACTCGCATTGACCTGCTTTTTGGTAGCGTCCTAGGATTATTTGAACAGCAGCGCAATCGCCGTGTCGCCATGAAAATGAAATTGTCAGCCACTCACCACTAAATCTTAGATTAAGCGTGGGGGCTTCAAAGGCAAGTTTATAGTTGACCCGCCTGAGTCTTAAATGACACCGCAGGCTTAGGCTCGATCGCTGGTTCAGGACACTGAGATTGGAGGGTTATGCGCGCACGGCTAATGTGTATGTCAACTAGACAGAAATGACCCAGCATTAAAATCAAACCCAAAAACAAGGCAGCGTAACCAATCAATTTGAGAATGGCTAATAAACAATTAGCAAAAAAAAGAATAATGTTATCTTGAATTTTTACCCAAAAACACCAAAAATTCCTTTGGAGTCGTGATAAAAAGAGCGAAATATAATCACGAATTCTTTTTAGCCGCCGATTGCTCATAGCCCGTCTCCTTGCAAGCTTGTTGTAATAGCTTAGCCGAAAACAAAAAACGTGAGACGGTCAAGGGAAACTCCCAGACCTCGTTGAGTTTGCCAACTATTGCGCTGGTTGTGGGAAGTAGGAGTGGTGAGAGGTGGTGGGAACAGCATAAAGGTGCAGAGATTAGGTAAAACCAACCCAACTCTGCACCTTTGAAAGCACTGGCGATCGTGCTTTTGAGATCGGCGGACAGTATAAGTGTGCGGCTCTGTTTTTGTTAGCAACAATAAAATAGGTCGATCGCTCTTTTTATTCGAGGGCGCTCTTTTTCTTGGAGGGCACTCTTTTTCTTGGAGGGCGATCGCCCTTCATTGTCCCCATCCATCTCCAGTTCGCGATCGCGAAAACAATTAGACCGCGACGCTCTTTGGTTTAGGTGAAAAGAATATTTTACTGTTAGTTCTTCCCAAAACCTTTACCGCGACTGGTTGAAGGCATACAAAGACAGTTTTCGAGTTGCGATCGCAAAGTCTCGGTATCCAAACCCTGACCGATGAGAACAACCTGGTTTTTCCGCTCGCCTTTCCACTCGTCATCGTCCATCGTAAATCGCTTGCCGCTCAAGTGAAAAATATGCCGTTTGGGGCTTTCTTCAAACCACATAATCCCTTTCGCGCGAAACACGTTTGTTGGCAGTTGGTTGTCTAAGAAATATTGAAATTTCCTCAGAGAAAAGGGCTTCTCGCTCTGGAAAGAAATTGAGGTAAATCCGTCATTTTCTAAATGGTGGGAGTGGTCGTGATGGCTGTGGTCGTGATGGCTGTGGTCGTGATGGTCGTGATGTTCGTGGTCGTGGTGGTCGTGGTGGTCGTGGTGGTCGTGGTGGTCGTGATGGTCGTGATGATCGTGGTCGTGACTGCTAGGAGTTTTTTCTGATTGGAAATACTTGTCAGATTCAAACAATCCGACGCTGAGGACTAGCGGTAGGGGAACTTCCGATTTTACGGTTCGCAGAATTCTAGCACCTTCTTTGACATCCCGAATCTTAACTTCCAACAAATCTAAATCTGCTTCTTCAACCAAATCAGTTTTGTTGAGGATAATTATATCGCCGTAAGCTATTTGACTGTAAGCTGCTTGAGAGTTGAACAAATCTAAGCTGTAGTTGGCTGCGTCTACTACTGTAACTATCGAATCGAGACGAGTCAGGTCGCGCAGTTCTGTGCCTAAAAAAGTCATCGCTACTGGCAGCGGGTCGGCGAGTCCGGTTGTTTCGACTACTAGATAATCGAGATTTTCTTGACGTTCCAAAACTTTGTAAACTGCATTAACCAAATCTTCATTAATTGTGCAGCAGATGCAGCCGTTGTTCAGCTCGACCATGTTGTCGTCGGTGGTGACAATCAGTTCGTTGTCGATGCCGATTTCGCCAAATTCATTTACCAAAACTGCTGTTTTCAAACCCTGCTGGTTGGTCAGGATGTGGTTGAGCAGGGTTGTTTTACCGCTGCCGAGAAATCCTGTAATGATTGTAACGGGCAATCCGTGTTTGGGAGCGTCCATCGCCAGTTCTGTCTCGGACTGAGTTGTAGATTGCATAGCTTGAATGTCAAATAAGGTCTAAAGCTTAAACTTGTGGTTCTTATTGTATCTTAATTAGGACAAGGCCCCGTAAACCCAGTTGCTCGGAGAAATGTTGGGTTTGGTGGCCAGGTATCTACGCATCAATCGGCAATCAGCGCGAGAGTGCAAAATAAGTGCGCCGCTAATTATGGACAATTGCTAACGCCGTCGAGCGCACTTTTTTATTTTTTTGATAATTTTTTTGTTCAGAGTACCTGTCGCGGTTTGCCTGCAACGAGTTTTCCCGGTAAATCCAGCAGCGACAAATTGGGACCCACGTCAAGCTGAGTGCGATCGGTCAATTCCCGCTGCTCTATAATAGTTTTAATTATTGAGCTGCCTAAAATATTTAAACCTCAACGAAAACAGGGCGGCGGCTAACTATAGCCACCGCCCTCAAGATAGTATTGCGCTATCTAAGTCTGTGCTTACGCAGGAAGCAAGACTGAATCAATAATGTGGATGACGCCATTATCAGCAGCAACATCGGCTGTGGTAACGGTAGAATCATTGATTTTGACGCCATTGGAAGCATCAATTTTAACTTCTGAACCTTCAACTGTCTTGGCAGATGTCAAATTGACCACATCAGCGGCCATAACTTTGCCAGAAACGACATGATAAGTCAAGATTTTTGTGAGCTTAGGAATGTCCTTAAGCAGTGCTTCTACAGTACCTTCGGGAAGCTTAGCAAAAGCTTCGTCAGTAGGCGCGAAAACTGTGAAGGGGCCAGCGCCTTTGAGAGTATCTACTAAACCAGCGGCTTGGACTGCAGCAACTAGGGTAGTAAAAGAGCCTGCCGAAACGGCGGTATCAACGATGTCAGCCAAGTGAGTCACCTAGTTTTTGTAATCTATAAATCAATATAACGCTAAAAAGTTAATTTAGCTACATTCATTTTTTCTCTAGTTCTGTCGGGTTTTCTGAATTGAATATTTAAGATAGCACTTTTTAATTTAACTCGTTTTATAAAGTACCTATCTAAAGGTAGATTTTTTTTGGGGGATTTTACTGTAGTTTAATTCATTAATCTAATCCTAAATATATTAGTAAGAGGATCGCCCCTGCCGGGTGTTTAAACTAAACGCAGGGGCGATGGCTCGGCGCCCCCGAAGCTAAAACATTTTGATTGACTTGGCAAAACATTCAACATTAAGCACAGCGCTAAGGCCCCGTAAAACCCGCCACCCCGACTGATGGCAACAGTTTGGGAAATCCCGATCTAAACTGTTAACAAACATTAACTAGCGGAAGGGTGACATGAGATACAAACTACTAGGTCACAGCGGACTTCGCGTTTCCGAAATCTGCCTCGGAACCATGACTTTTGGGGAAGACTGGGGTTGGGGGAGCTCCTACGACGAAAGCCGGAAAATGTTCGACGCCTTTGCAGAAGCGGGCGGCAATTTCATTGATACCGCGAATCTCTACACCAACGGTACTAGCGAAAAATATGTCGGTGAGTTCATCGCAGCCGATCGCGAAAAATGGGTAGTTGCCACTAAGTATAGCCTCAACATGAAGAATGGCGAAATCAATGGTTTCGGCAACCACCGCAAAAATATGGTGCAAGCAGTAGAGGCCAGTTTGAAGCGATTGCAAGTTGAATACATAGATTTGCTGTGGCTGCACGCTTGGGATTTTACCACACCCGTCGAAGAAGTGATGCGCGCTTTTGACGATTTGGTGCGCGCCGGTAAAGTTCTTTATATCGGCATTTCCGATACGCCGGCTTGGATTATTTCTCAAGCAAATACGCTCGCCAACCTGCGCGGTTGGACACCATTTATCGGCTTGCAAATCGAGTATTCTTTAAAAGAGCGAACTCCTGAACGGGACTTGATCCCTATGGCAAAAGCCTTTGATATTGGCGTCACAGCTTGGAGCCCCCTAGCAGCCGGTTTGCTGACAGGAAAATACAACACTTCAGAAACAGCCAGCGAAGCTAAACGGCTGAATTCACCTGAATCGGGAAAAATTAACGAACGAGACCTCCAAATTGCTGGCGAAGTTAGCAAAATAGCAGCCGAAATTGGTAAACCTGCTTCTCAAATAGCCCTAAATTGGCTGCGACAACAGCCAGTCCAAGTTATTCCGATTGTGGGTTCCCGCAAACTCTCGCAACTTCAGGAAAATCTCGCTTGTTTGGAGTTTGAATTAACGCCGGAGCAAATGCAGCAGTTAGACAACGTAAGTGCCATTGAATTGGGTTTTCCCCACGATTTCTTAAAGAGTTCGACCGTGCAAGATTTTGCCTTCGGAGGGGGACTGGCAAAAATTGATCGCCGACTTTAAAAGTGCTGCTATCTTCTAGTCTGGGTGGGTTTAGGTGGATATTTGGCGTTCGATTGCAGATATCGGCGAAGCCGCCCTTAGAGGGATGATTGACATTTGTGCTGGGGGCGCGAGGTTAAACTGACGCCCACAGCGCAAATGTCACCACCTTGGTTTCTTGTCGCAGACTCGCGCAAAATCTTAGGTTTATCGTTGCGGTTGCGTGGTTTCTTTGATATTGTTGAGACAGGTGCTCTTCGGTGAGTTTAACCCCACTCTATGAAACTGTCAATTGTTAATCTATCGGAAGTCAGAAATGTCGGTCGGCTTTTTGTATATTAGGATACAAAATTTCCCAATTAGCGCTCGGATGAGTGAAAAAAAAGCCAGGTTTGTCAAATCAAAAAGCAACATAAACTTGATGACAAATTTTCTTTCATCTCCAAATAAAGCAATAAAACTCGCTCTTTTTTCACGCCGTACCTGCCAGTTAAGAGTCATTTTACAAGGTCGATCGGCATTTTAACGGCTTTTGAACCCAGCATACAAGCTAAGCGCCTCCTGAGATAGAAGTCATCCTTCAGATAGAAGTTAGGGCAGAAAAACTGGGTTACATTTAACAGCAATAGCAAGTCTAACAATATTAACTTATCTCCAAGTTTCAATTCTGAAAAAAGCAGATAAGCGTGTTTCTCCGCAGCTAAACAGTTTCTTTGTTTGGCTCACTGAATGCGGTTCTTGCTAGTCAATAAAAGTTCTCAGATTTATAGCTTGCGACTTTCAGTAAGAGAATGCTGAGAAATATATCCTATTGACAAATTTTAACGGACAAATTTTCATGGACAAATTCCCGAGGCTAATATGTCGCCCCCAGAAAACTCAGTAAACAATAGTTATAGCAATAAAGAGCGAGCATGGGAGATCCGATTTACCTCTATAGATCCAGCCAAATCGCCCTCTCAATTTGCTTCCTCGCCCGCATTGCGCGCCAACTTATCAAAAACTGAGGCTTTAGATGCACCAGATTTAGTTTGCCTGTCTCATTTGCGGTGGAATTTTGTCTATCAGCGTCCGCAACATCTCTTAAGTCGTTGTGCCAAAAGTCGTCGCGTATTCTTTGTAGAAGAACCGATTTATAGCGTGGCTACAGATTGGTGGCTTGATGTCAGCATCCACGAAAGCGGAGTCTGGGTAATAGTACCGCACCTGACCAAAGGAACCAGCGAAGCAACAGCACAAACTGCTCAGCAAGCCATGCTAGATGATTTGTTTCGAGCGGCCGAAATCAGCCAGTACATCCTCTGGTATTACACACCAATGGCTGTGAGTTTCACCAACCACTTAAAGCCGCTAGCTGTAGTCTACGATTGCATGGATGAATTGTCAGCATTCAAAGGCGCACACCCCGATTTAAAAGCCAATGAAAACCAACTATTAAAGCGCGCCAGCGTAGTATTTACAGGCGGACACAACCTTTACGAAGCCAAGCAGCACCAGCACCCAAACATTCACGCCTTCCCCAGCAGCATCGAAAAAGAACACTTTGCGACCGCCAGGAATCTTTCACAAGAACCGACGGATCAAAAAGACATTCCTCACCCGCGTTTGGGATTTTATGGCGTTATAGACGAACGCATGGATATCAAACTGCTGGGGGACATAGCCCAAGCAAGGCCGGACTGGCATTTAGTCATTATTGGCCCGGTGACGAAAATCGCTCCGACAACTCTGCCAACCCACCCAAATATCCACTATCTCGGGGGGAAATCTTATCAAGAACTGCCAGCGTATCTTGGCGGGTGGGATATCGCAATGCTGCCTTTTGCGATAAACGAATCGACTAAGTTTATTAGTCCCACGAAAACTCCAGAATACCTCGCTGCCGGCAAACCTGTGATTTCTACTCCTATCCGCGACGTGGTGCGGCCCTACGGAGAAAAGGGCTTGGTTCGGATTGCTAGCAATTCTGAAGAATTCGTTGCTTGTGCCCAAGAAATCCTCAGCGAAAGTTCGGACGTTCGCACCAAGTGGCTCAGCCAAGTAGACGCCTTTTTAGCAGACAATTCTTGGGACAATACCTGGGGCGAAATGCTGGGGTTGATCGAAAGTGCGATAGACCAGAAACGGCAGAAAGCCGAAGACCGGATCAAAGTTTTAAGTTAGGAATGTTGAGGTTGAATTTAAAGAGTTACACTTTACGGCTTCAAAAATTAACACTCAACACTCCTCGCTTTATCTCCAATTACCAATTATTCCTTACCCTTACCCACAATTAGAGGTGTTTCAATGTTTGACTATTTAATCGTCGGAGCCGGATTTGCAGGTAGCGTCATTGCCGAAAGACTAGCAAATGAAGCTGGAAAAACTGTCCTGATAATTGATACCCGCAACCACATCGGCGGCAACGCATACGATCACTACGACGACCACGGCATCCTCGTACACAAATACGGCCCCCACATTTTTCACACCAATTCGCGCCAAGTTTTCGAGTATCTTTCGCGCTTCACCGAGTGGCGGCCCTACGAACACCGCGTCCTAGCCAGCGTTGACGGTCAACTGCTGCCAATTCCGATCAATCTCAACACCGTAAACGAACTTTACGGACTGAATCTCACCTCATTTGAAGTAGAAGATTTCTTCGCGAAAGTAGCAGAACCAAAGGATTACATTCGCACTTCCGAAGATGTAGTTGTCAGCAAAGTCGGCCGCGAACTTTACGAGAAATTCTTCCGCAACTACACCCGCAAACAGTGGGGAATGGACCCGTCGGAACTCGACAACTCAGTGATTGCGCGCGTACCCACTCGCACTAACCGGGACGATCGCTATTTCACCGATACCTATCAAGCAATGCCGCTGCACGGCTACACTCGGATGTTTGAAAAGATGCTTTCTCACCCAAACATCAAGGTGATGCTGAATACCGACTACCGCGAGATTGAGGGTTTTATCCCTTACGGAGAAATGATTTACACCGGGCCGGTCGATACCTATTTCAATTATTGCTACGGCAAACTTCCTTACCGTTCCTTGGAATTCAAGCACGAAACACTGAACGTACCCGTACACCAAAAAGCACCGGTCGTAAATTACCCCAACGAGCATTTATATACTCGCTGCACGGAGTTTAAATACCTCACCGGACAAGAGCATCAAAAAACTAGCATTGTCTACGAATATCCCCAAGCTGAGGGAGACCCTTACTACCCGGTTCCGCGTCCAGAAAATGCCGAAATTTACAAGAAATATAAGGCTTTGGCTGATGCAACTCCGGGAGTTTCTTTCGTGGGAAGGCTGGCGACTTACAAGTATTACAACATGGATCAAGTGGTCGCTCAAGCTCTGACAACTTACAAACAAATTACTACCAAGCCCGTAATTGAATTGGTAGAAAATGTTAACGGTTCGGCCTCTAATGTAACCTCCTCCAATGCAGTTACCCCCCCTCGCCCAGCCGCAGCTTCTCTAGAAGTCGCTGCTGTCAACAACGGCAACGGTAACGGCAACTCTGCTAGCAAGTAGTTGGAAGCTGCGAGTTAGGGGTAAAAAGGTAAGGTGCCAACAGAGCACCTTACTCGGTTTTCATCAAAAGTTATTTAATAATTCAAACAAGCACTGAGGTAAAAATGAACGTTCTAGTTAAAATTGTTTTGTCTCATGAGGTTTTGGAAAATTCTCAATTTGCTCAGTTTCAGAAAGAAATACAGCGCCTCATTGAAAGCGGTGGGAAAATTCTTATGCTGGATTTCTCAAAAATAAATTTCCTGAAAAATTCCGAGTTAATGGCTGTAGTGGCGATCGTGAAATTAGTTAGAGACAGCGAATGTATACTTTTGATCTCTGCCATGAGCGAACAAGTTAGAATTCTCTTTGAACTCACGGGACTACAGCAAATATTTCAGTGTTTGCCGTTTGCAGAAGACTTTTCTCTCAAAAGTGAGCTAGCTGAACCGTTAGGAGGTTTGCACAGTCTTGCTAGCTAGAGGGAGAGGGGGAGAGGGGGAGAGGGGGGAATAGGAAAAATCTTCCTGGTTTATTCTTCTTTCTTCTGACTAATGACTTCAGCACAAGAGAGCCTTCAGATGAGCCTGTATTAAGGTGCAGAAATTTTGCAAATTAATCAGCAAAAAACTTGTCAAAGTGGTGGTAATTGTGGCTAACCTATATATATAACTTCAGGTAGATGTGCCGATGAGTTGGTTAGGAAGAGAATTAGAAAATTGCGAGATAGAAGAGTCTGCAACTCTTGATAGTAAGGTCACAGTTCAAGGACGGAAAACAGGTTATCCCCGCCCTCAACTGCGCCGGAGCAACTGGATTTGTCTCAATGGTCAGTGGAGATTTGCTTATGATGACGCGGGACGCTGCGTGCAGCCGATCGATATTTCTGAGTGGACTCACACTATAGAAGTGCCGTTTGCTCCCGAATCGGCAAAAAGTGGGATCGGGGACACGAATTTTCACCCCAACTGCTGGTACGAGCGCGAATTTGACATACCCCATACAGAAGGAAGAACTCTCCTCCACTTTGGGGCCGTAGACTACCGCGCCCGCGTATGGGTGAACGGTCAGTTTGTCATGGAACACGAAGGCGGACACACTCCTTTCAGCGCAGACATTACAGCACTTGTGAACCCCAACGGGCCGCAGCGGGTGACAGTCTGGGCCCAGGACGACCCGCAAGATTTGGAGCAACCGCGCGGCAAGCAAGACTGGCAAATAGAGCCACACAATATTTGGTATCCGCGCACGACCGGCATTTGGCAGACAGTCTGGGTAGAATTGGTGCCTCACACTTATATTGAGCGCATCCGCTGGACTCCCCAGTTTGAACGCTGGGAAATCGGTTTTGAAGCGTTTGTCGCGGGCGATCGCCAGTCGGGAATCCAGGTTAAAGTTAAACTGTCGATCGGCTGTATGCTGCTGGTCAACGACACCTACGAAGTCATCAACGGCGAAATCCACCGCCGCATCGCGCTCTCCGACCCTGGTATCGACGACTACCGCAACGAATTGCTGTGGAGTCCCGAAAAACCGACGCTAATTAATGCTCAAGTGCAGTTGTGGGCCGACGGCAAACTGCTCGACGAGGTTAAATCTTATACCGCCATGAGGACGGTCAGCATCCAGCGCGATCGCTTCATGCTAAACGGCCGCCCCTACTATTTGCGACTGGTGCTCGACCAAGGTTACTGGCCCGACACCATGATGACTGCCCCCTCCGACGAAGCTTTGCGCCACGATGTCGAATTAGTCAAAGCAATGGGTTTCAACGGCGTCCGCAAGCACCAAAAAATCGAAGACCCCCGCTTTTTGTACTGGGCTGACGTGCTGGGGCTCTTAGTTTGGGAAGAAATGCCCAGCGCCTACCGCTTCACTCCCAAAGCCGTTCAACGGCTGACGCGGGAGTGGACGGAAGTCATCGACCGGGACTCCAGCCACCCCTGTATCGTAGTCTGGGTGCCGTTTAACGAATCTTGGGGAGTTCCGAATTTAGTCGAAGCAGCAGCCCACCGCAACTACGTGCAAGCGCTGTATTTCTTGACAAAAACCCTCGATCCGACTCGCCCCGTCATCGGTAACGACGGCTGGGAAAGCATTGATACCGACATCCTGGCGATTCACGACTACGACAACAACCCGCACACCCTAGCCAAGCGCTACGGGCCCGAAGTCCAGCTAGCGGATTTGTTCGATCGCGGGCGTCCGGGAGGGCGCATCCTCACCCTCGACGGCCACCCGCACCAAGGACAGCCGATGATGCTGACAGAATTCGGCGGCATCGCCTGCGCTGGCCGCGAAAACCCGGATTTTTACAGAGTTTGGGGCTACGTACGCGCGTCGGACACCCAGGAACTGCAAAGGCGCTACACTGCGCTGCTGAAGGTGGTAAACCAAGTGGAAATGTTCAGTGGATTTTGTTACACGCAGTTGACCGATACTTACCAAGAAGCTAACGGTTTGCTGTATGCCGATCGCACTCCCAAGTTTCCCCTAGAGGCGATCGCGGAGGCAACTCTCGGCGGGAATAGGGCCGAAGACAGTTCACTGCCGCAAGGTATTACTCAATGCTAATTGGTGATTTGTCAAGGAAAAAGTGAAAATCTCAGATTTTTTCTGATTTCATTTTGATTTTTTGCCGATCGATATACTTCTTACAAAAATACCGTTTGTAGTAAGGACTTGAGTTTTTTATGATTGAAATCTAAGGAATTTAGTCCTGACTACAAACCTGAATGCCCCATTACCCATCCGATTGATGTTTCAAAGTTTTCTCATGGGCGGATTTGAATGTTCCACCCAGAGATTGCGATCGGGAAAACGCCTCGATGTCACAGCCGCCACCTGTCACGATAAATTTGCAGCAGCCGACTAACAACGCTTGCAGGATCAAGGCATTTACACAGTCCGCATTATTGGGGTGAATTATTACCGCTCGACTAAAGTGTCAAATTCTCAATGAATGCCTTGTGAATTAGACTCGACCAGTAAATTTAAAAAATAATCGTCTAGGTTTTCTCTTCCTCGGATGGCGATCGCAATCTCGTTCGGTGCAGACAAGGCCAAACCACAGCAAGCAAAATCACCTGTTGAAATCAACGGGCGCGGCGCTTGAATAAACTCTATTGTTTCATACTGACCGACGAAGGGTGAACATCCTGATTTGAGGATCTCGCGCACAACTTCTAAGCCTTGGTTTTAGGTGACGTAGGTTAGTTGGGACAGACAGGCCATTTCGAGCGATCGCTGACGATTCAGACCGTGTTTGATTTTTATTTGGTGGGTAGGAGTAGGGTGCGATCTTTAATTTTATCCTCTTGGGTACAGCGACCTAAACTGATTTTCAGTAAACGTTCCCTCTTGGACAAATCGTTGAAGAACTGGACGAAGTTCTTCAAGTTCTGATTTATTCAGAGAAGGGCGCGCATCAAATTTAATTACACCTAATATTTTGTTTAGTGTTGAGATTCCATTGTCTTTTTTTACTATCATTTTCATCTGCTCACTGAGAAGTTCAGCGCGAGTTTCCTCTAGTCTAGCTATCATCTCTTTCTGACTCAATCCTTCGAGTTGTTTGAGTATAGATGTAATTGTCATATTCTATAATCTCCTTTTCTTGAAAAAATGAAATCTATTGAGTTTTTGAGAATGATAGGGCCGATTAAAACTCCCATTCATGATCGGGATCGTCAAGGGCTGTTTTGACAGATGTCAAATCAGCAAGGTCTTTGAAAGGACTCGACTTAGCTATTTCAGTAATTGAACTCAGGGCTAAAGCTAACTGGTTGTTATCACCGATTGCTATTGCTTCATCAACCTTTTTAAACAGAAAGTAAAAGTTCTTAGCACGCTCATCAAATGAGCCTTCAAGATACTCGATCAAAGCATCGCGTTTTGCTTGAATGTCGGCAATCGTTACTTTTTCCCAAGCTTCTATGCCACGCCGTTTAGTCTGTTCTTGCTCTGCAACTATTTTGTATTCGGTGTAAGCTCCAACAACATCACGGAAGCACTCAGCCACGGAGCCGGGATTAAAAATTTCTACAGGAACTTTTTTAGCTACCATTTCTATTTCCCTGGTAAAATGCGATATTTCTACAGAACAGAATCCTAAAACACCCGAGTCTGCCACCAAGGAGTATTCTGAATTTCATTCTGAAGCTCCCTGACTTCTTTTTGAAGATTTCGGACTTCATCCATCATGGAGTTTTTGCGAAAGAGGCTGATAGCTTTCTGAAAATCTGCTACGGCTTCCTCTCTTTTTGCCTTTTCTCTGCGTATAGAACCCCTTTTAACGTAGGCATAAGCATTGTCTGGCTCTATTTTGATGACCTGATTGTAGTCGGCAAGAGCTCCCCGCTTGTCTCCCTTTTCATGGCGGACGCATCCCCGATTAAAATAAGCATCTGTACAGTTTGGTTCTATCTTGATGACTTGATTGTAGTCAGCTATTGCACTATCATAATCCTTGTTTGCTACGTGTGCATGACCGCGATACAAATAATTAACTGCTTCATTAGGGCTAAGCTTTATAACCTGAGTGAAATCGGCAATAGCTCCTTTATAATTCTTTACTTTGGCGCGAGCATAACCCCGCTGAAAATACAGGTTAACATCATTAGGTTTAGTTTTGATAACTTGAGTGAAGTCAGCAATGGCTTTTTTGTAATGTTCTAGCTCAACAAGTAAACAGCCCCGCGTGAAGTAGGCCTCGACACAGTTAGGGTCAAGTTTGATAACTTGAGTATAATCAGCAATAGCACTCTCATAATCCTCTAGTTCAGTATATGCTAAACCACGACAGTAGTAGGCATTCACATTACTAGGCTCGATAGTGATAACTTGAGTGAAGTCAGCAATGGCTTCTTTGTAATTTTTTAGTTCGCTGTAGGCACTTCCTCGTATTAAGTAGATATCCGCCTGGCCGGGAGCGAGTTTGATGACTTGGGTGTAGTCGGCAATTGCCTTGCTATAATCATTTTTAGCGACGTAAATGTTACCTCGATTGCGGTAAGCATCTACATAGCTAGGATCGAGCTGGATAGTTTTAGTATAATCTGAAATTGCTCCTGCATAATTGTGCTGTTCATCGAGAATACAGCCGCGCACAAAGTAGGCATAAACATTTTGAGAATTGAGTTCGATCGCTTTCGTAAAATCTTCAAGAGCGGCCCCGTACTCTCCACTTTCAAGCTTTTCTATTCCTCGGTTAAAAAAGTCTTCATCGCTTTTGAAGAAATCAAAAAATCCTGTAATTCCCTTAGATACGCCTTTGCCTACATTCTTAACTGTAGATCCTGCTGTGGCGCCAGCCATTGCTACGCCTTTGCCTACATTCTTAACTGTAGATTCTGCTGTGGCACCAGCCATTGCACCGCCAACCATGATTAAAGGAATAGCCACAGGCCCTAGAGCAGCCGCACCCAAAAAAGTTACACCAGCCACAAGTGCTGCACCTCCTCCTACAACTGCACCCGCTTGGTTTTCTTTTGCGAAGTCATTCTCAGTACATATCTGATGTAAATCACCAACATTTCCTAAAATTTCCCACGGATTCATTGCAACCTCCTTATTTTTAAGTAGTAAGGTGGGAAATGCCCACCCTACAAATAGATTTTCTGCGTAAGTCTTGAGACTACTTCGATCGTGATTTCTATTTCCCTGGTAAAATCCGATATTTCTCCAAAACCTTCACAGTACCGAGGTTAAGCTTACCGTCATTATTTAAGACAGGAGTTTTCAACATTTCTACAAGTCCCTTCATCAGAAGACCTACCTGTTGGAACTTCTCAGCATCCCTCTTAGCATCAAAAGGCTGAGATTCTAATTTACTCAAACCTTCAACAGCACGAGTGTTCATAGATTCAAACACTCCTCTCAACTCAGTTATGCGCTGTCTTACCTGTTTGGCAAAGTCCTTAGCAAGTTTCATGTCTGCGATCGCCTTATTGACTTGAGCTTCATGCTCTCGCGCCTTTGTCATCGCTTTCTCGCCTTCACTAGCAGCAAAAAAGCCACCAATCGCCAAAGCTGGTAAAAGGGTGATACCCCCTAGCACAGCAGCACCCAGAGCCATACCGCCGCCACCAGCCGCGATCGCTCCACCGCCAAACCATGCTAAAGTTGCATTCCAAGCAGCCGCTCCACTGAGAGTTGAGATAGCGGTTCCGGTGCTTGCAGCTCCTAGTGTAGTAACAGCACCAATAGCACCGCCGTAACCTGCTGCGGCTGCTCCAGCAGATTTAACGCCAGCCATAAAATATTGTTCTGCTCCTACCGCCGCAGCTTTGTACTCCTTCATCTGCTGAACAGAAAAATCCATCCCTTCTAAAAGCCGCTTTTCACTTTCTGAAGCCTTCCGACCAGTATTTTCAAGGAAGGTAACAAAGCGCTTAATTGTGCTTCTTATGACATTCAGTTGCAGTTGACCGTACTCTTCGGCTAATCTGTTTGTGGCTGCTTCTTCTCTTTTCAAATCTTCAACCGCACGCTCGAACCGCTTTTGAGCTTCCTGGGCAAGTTCATTAGCTTTCTGACCTGGATAGAATGAAGGCATAAAATACTCCTAAGTCTAATTTTTCGACATTTTAAAAACAGAGGATTTTGTAGAGACTTTGGCTTGATAACTCTGTCGAGCAGAAAACGGTACCTCGCAAGAAGTGAGCCTTGCCCCTATTTATTGTGTAAAATTAATCACTATCCTGCTTTCCCTGATCCTAATCTAACTACCTTTAACAAAGAAACTAATAAGCATTAGGAATCGTGTTAGACTTTGATTATAAAAAATCCAGAAACCTATCCCCTGCAATGGCATCCTCTAACGATCGCTTCTCCGAAGCTGCCCGCGACTGGGACTTAGAAACTCTTTACACAGACCTAGCATCCGCCAAGGGAAAGCGACTCACGCCCACAGAGAAACAACATCTACGGGGTCTACTCTGCGGCTACAGTCCCGCCGAAATTGCCGAAAGGCTCAGTAAAAACCCCAAGGGAATTGCGGTAGATTTCTGTAATACTTTATACCAGTATGTAAAAAATCTTGTAGGTAAAGCTGATGAAAAGGTAGAAAACTGGAGGAAGATTTGTGAATGGCTGGAGGACGCAGGATATAAAACTCAGTCGTCTCCCGAACCTGAATCAGGCGATTGTTTATCGGCAAAAATTATAATAAAAAAAGCAAATGTAGTTCTTGATAAAAATCAAATCATAGTTGATATAAACCTGCGAATCGTAGCTTCCTCACCTTCAGAAATTCCCATTCTAGAAAACTTCGATATCAATGGCAATGGTGCAAACTAACGAAAAGCCGATCGCACGCATCAGCTTAATGTTAAACCCAATAGCAATAAGGGCGGGCAAAATGCCCACCCCATATACTAGATATCACTTTGATATCAGACTTAAATTTTCAATACCCCCAGGGGAATTCGAATCCCCGTCGCATCCGTGAAAGGGATGTGTCCTAGGCCTCTAGACGATGGGGGCGCGTCGTTGCGTTTGCTTGTGTTCCGCACCTTTATTACCTTAACTAATCTTTCCCAATCTGTCAACTACTTTGCGAAACTTTTTTTTCTACTCGTCCCAAAGCTCGTCACAGTAGGCTTTGAGGATGGCGGCGCAATTGCCGATCGCCCCGAGATGAGCAATTTCAAAGCCGTGGGTGTTCTGGGTGGGGAAAGCCAAACAAGCGGCGCGGGCTACGTGGCCGAACTTCATGGCGATCGAAGCATCGCTCCCAAAACCGCTAATTACCGCCAACTGCACCTCTACATCGGCTGCTGCGGCTGCTGCGCGCAATTGGGCGTTTAATCCTTCATCGTAGACTCCGTAGCCGTCCTGAACCAGCAAAACCGGGTTTTCGCCGTCAGAAATCGGGTATTCCGGCGCTAGAGGGCAAATTTCCAAAGCGATCAGCGCGTCCAACGGCTGGCGCTGGGTGAAATACAAAGCTCCGATCGCCCCAACCTCCTCCTTCGCCGACGCTACCAAATAAACATTCACCGCAGGCTCTTTCAAACATTCCGCCAGAGCCAGCAAAATCGCCACTGAAGCCTTGTTGTCCAGAGTGTAGCTCGCCATCCAATCCTTCAACCGCAGCGGGCGCTTGCGGTGCTTTCCCACCACCATCCGCGTGCCCGGTCGAATTCCGGCCTCGGCTAATTCCTCGGCGGTACACTTAGTTTCGATCCAGGCATTTTCCCACTTTAAAGAAACATTTTCCTGCTGAGCTTTCTGAGGAGATTCGTGAGAAACATGGCGGGAACCGAAGCTGAGAATGCCGCTAATTGTTTGCTTGTCTCCGAGCAAATCCACCACGCCTTCGCCGTAAACCCAAGGAAATGCGCCCCCCAATCTGCGGACTTCCACGCGGCCACTCTCGCCTATTGTTTTAACTAGGGCGCCAATTTCGTCTTTGTGGGCGGTAATGGCGATCGACTTTTCGGGATTGCGGCCCTTAATTAGGGCGATCGCATTATCCGCGCGATCGAGCCAAGCATTCACTCCCAGGGCGGCGAATTTTTCCATCAACCGCTGGTTAATTTCCGACTCCGCACCGCTGGGTGAGTGCAGCATTACTAATTCTTCGATTGTTTGGAACAGGCGATCGAACTCTAACATTTTTGATCTTCGTTTTTAGGAGCGAATTTTGACATATTAAAGCACTTTTACCCACTATTTCCCGGCGGTACACTTAGTTTTAATTCAGGCATTTTCCCACTTGAAAGAAACATCTTTCTGCTGAGCTTTTTGAGGAGCGTAGGAATGAAGCAATTGGAGGCAGCAAAGGGCGATTGAGTAACAAGATTCATGCGATCGCGTGGATGCGTTGGGCAATCCGTTGGGGTTTCACCTCGCCCCCGGACAAGCTGGTGACGCCAGCAAGAGCCGACCAACTGCAGCCATTACTGCTGGCGGATACACTGCTCGCTAACAAGGGCTATGATCCAGATCAGCGTGTGATTGACCGCCTCAATGCCGAGGGGAAGACCACCGTCATTTCACCTCGCCGCAATTGCAAGACCCTGGAAACTTACGATGCTCAATTGTACAAAGCCCGTCCTTTGATTGAGAACTTTTTCCCCAAGCTCAAGCAGTATCAGGCAATCGCTACGCGCTATCACCCTAGGGCGGTGAACTTTCCGGCGTGCGATGCTTCTGGCTGCTGCGGTCATCTGGTTGAATTGATGACACCCCCTAAATTAACTTGACAGTGCCGTAAACTAATATGCCTGACCTCTTGAGCACCTTCTTTTCTAATAATTTCATTCCTCACGGGCATTGTTACCTCTGGAAACCGGGGTTAGTCTGGCTGCACTTAACGTCAGATGCCTTGACTACCCTCGCTTATTTCTCGGTGGCGGTTGCCATTGTTTACTTTACGAATGAGCGTAAGGATCTGCCTGCCCACACGGTGATACTGCTGGTGGGTTTCTTTTTTATCTTTGCCTTATGTGGCATGACGCACCTGATGGGAATAGTGACACTTTGGCACCCCATTTATTGGGTTTCAGGACTGATCAAAGCTGTCACTGGTGCTTGGTCTTTGTATACCTTCACCTTTTTACTGATTCCCTTAATTCCAGTGGCACTCGATACGCCCAGTCCAGCTCAACTTGCCCTTACAAACCAGGAACTAGAAAATAGTCGCCGCCGTATCGAGGCGATTAATGTGGAGCTAGAGCAACGGGTGCAGGAACGCACTTCCCAACTCGAAGCGTCTAATCGCACCAAAGACGAATTATTGATGCGTGAACAAATAATTCGGGCAGAGGCAGAGGCAGCTAACCGTGCCAAGGATGAGTTTCTCTCGATTCTTTCTCATGAACTCAGAACTCCTCTCAACGCGATCTTAGGGTGGTCAACGATGTTACGGCAAAAAAACCTGAGTGAGGATAAGGTGGCGCGCGCTTTGGAGACGATCGAGCGAAACGCAAAGTCTCAAGCCCAGCTCATCGAAGACATCCTCGATGTTTCTCGCATCATCACAGGTAAACTGCGTCTCCGAGTCCGTCCTGTCAACCTCGTGCCGGTGATTGAATCGGCGATTGAGTCTGTACAATTGGCTGCTGAGGCAAAGTCAATTCGCCTGCAAAGCGTACTCGATTCTGAAGCTGGTCCGCTCTTGGGTGATGCCGATAGGTTGCAGCAAGTTGTGTGGAATCTACTTTCTAACGCGGTCAAATTTACGCCTAAAGACGGGCGAGTCCAGATTCTTTTGCAGCGGGTTAATTCCCATGTTGAAATTACTGTCAGCGACACTGGAGCAGGCATCAGCTCGGACTTTCTACCGTTTGTCTTCGATCGCTTCACCCAGCACGACAGCACTACTACTCGCAGTTATGGGGGGTTGGGTTTAGGGTTAGCCATTGTGCGTCAATTAGTTGAATTACATGGCGGGACTGTAACGGTAGTGAGTCCAGGGATAGGACAGGGGACGACCTTTACAGTCAAACTGCCCGTGATGATTATCCATCTACCACCCAGCGCTCCAGAGCCATTAAACTCGCTCGTCGAGGCGAAGGGGAGGTTTCAGACCTCGCCGACCCTTGAAGGCTTACAAATCTTAGTGGTAGAGGACGAGGCTGACGCGCTAGAGTTGCTGAGCACGATTCTCGGAAAGTATGGTGCTGATGTCATGGCTGTGGCTTCGGTCAAGGAGGCCTTGACCATTATCGAAACCGCAACCGATCGCAGCCCCGATGTTTTAGTGAGCGATATTGGGATGCCGGATGAGGATGGCTACTCCCTGATCCGCAAGTTGCGTCAACTTGAAGCGCAGCGGGGCGGTAGGCTACCCGCGATCGCGCTGACGGCTTATGCCCGGAATGACGATCGTCAGCAGTCACTATTAGCAGGTTTTCAGATGCATTTGACCAAACCCGTAGATGCTGCTGAGTTAGTGGCGGTGGTGGCCAGCCTCACCGGACGTACAAGCAGGTGCTAAAACCTAGGCGTTCAAGAACAAATGTTGCGTTTGAGAATAATGGGCTTCTTGTCAGCTTGGGGTGAAGGCTAGGGGTTGTGGCAAATCAAGCTTGTGAGTGTCGTCAGCAGGACAAACGTCTGTTAACTTGACTCAGGTAACAGGTCTACTGTATCCAGGATAGGTGGTTATCAGGAAATTGGGTTTAAAACCCCGTCCTTCTAGGGCGGCTTTAATTTCTTAAATCCATTCCTAAAAATCAGGAATTGCTAGTATTGGTAGTATACTAAAATCGTCAAGGTTAAACTCCTTTACCATCGTGAAACAGTTAAGACACACTTTTAGGTATAAACCGGGGGACGCAGAGGGGCGAAAACTCTTAAAACAGCTAAAGGATCAACGCATCCTTAAACCAGTAAAAACAAACAATTTCTTGATTTGTTAAGTAGGGTAGGGCATACCCAAACTCTAGGCTTGTATCCTAGTACGCTTTTGGAGATAGACCCTCTGGGGTTACTGTGAATTAGACTCGTCAATTTGTACTATTGTACGGTTGAAAGGTTTAAGGACTGCCGCAAGGACATGGTGCTTAAAGGTCAGTCGATGAATTAAGAATCCCCACGCCTTGAGGCCCGGGAGTGTCAACGAGTAGAGCCTGCATGAGTGCTAGATTCTCTAGGATGCCAATTTCATCTTTGCCAGCGGTAATGGCGATCGACTTTTGGGGATTGCGGTCGGGAATTAGGGCGATCGCATTGTTCGCACGATCGACGAGCCAAGCATTCACTCCCGGGCCGGCGAATTTTTCCATCAACCGCTGGTTAATTTCCGACTCCGCAGCCCTGGGAAAGTGGAGTATTACTAACTCTTCAATTGTTAGCAGCAGCCCATCGAACTCTAACATTTTTCAATTCCGTGTTTTGAAGCGCATTTTGACATATATTAAATTATATTTACTCTCAATTTACTCTTCTTATGAACAAAAAAATAACTTTCTGTAATGAGATCTAGCGCCTTCTCAACAAACTCGTAATCAGCCGGATTGGTTGACTAAAAATCTCGCCTTCAGGTTGAATTCGCAGACTTCAACTGGATTTACAAGCCGTGCAAAACGTGAATTATTACCTAGAGGCTTTTCCCTCATCTAAGGTTATTTTAAAATTACAACAAATCTCAAGCTCTCCCTATGCTTGTCCATAAACTTCAGCAACTCCTGCAGCGCCAAATTCGAGCCAAAAAGTTAGGGATTAAATTTAACAGAGTTGCTAGCTTTCAATTGCCCGAACAATTAATTGTGCAAGGAAAACTGCATCGAATAAACGTGCCTTCAGAGAAAGGCATGGACGGAGAATTTATAGAAGTGCTTTTAGACGACTGCTACGGAGTCGAGCAATTATCTGAATCGCTGATGACAATTATTGATATTGGAGCCAATGTTGGCTTATTTCCGATTGCTGCGAGGAACAGGTTTCCCCAGGCCGTAATTCACGCCTACGAACCTAATCTCTACCTAGAAAATTACCTCAAACATCAATCTCAAATCGCAAATTTTACATATTTTATGGAAGCAGTAGGAGACCGAGATGGTAAAGTAGTCCTCGACATTCGGGAAGTTTCGGGAAAAACCCGATCGACAGTTAGCGAAAGCGGCGAAATACCAATGGTATCATTTCGCAGGGCGATCGAGCGAATTGGTGGTAGCGTCGATTTAGCCAAAGTAGACTGCGAAGGTGCAGAATGGCTGTTATTTGAAGATCGAGATACTTGGCAACTTGTGCAAAACCTTTCTTTAGAATATCACTTGTGGTCTGGTCACACTCACGCGGAAACCCGACAAATTATTGAAAACTTAGGATTTCGGGTCAGAAAGCAAATACCAATAGATAAATGGTACGGCTCGATTTTAGCATCCCGAACCTGCAACCCTCAAGGAAGCAGATGTTGAAGAAGGAAGATCGACAACGGATTCACTTTCTTCTGATGTAACGGATGTCAGAAAAAAGGTTAATTCTTCTGGAGTTGTGGTGATCGGTCAAAGTAATCAGAAAAGCCAGCTAATAACCGGGTACGAAAATTGTCGAAGTTAGCAAAGCCCTAAGCTGTTGTGCATTTAAATATGGTTTCATTAAAAATGAATTTAGTCAATCAGTAAAAAAATGCCAGCCAATCATTATCTTAACGAGACGAGCAAACATAAAAACTACAGAAAGCCTTAAAAGAAGAAAAAGGAGATATTAGAGAAATAATTCTGATTTTATGATTGCTTAATGACGGATAAAATCAAGCTAAAATTGCTAAATTTTTGGGTGGCTCCGTAAATAATATCAAATCCGTTAGCATCGGAATAGTAAATTCGAGTTCACTGTTGACGGTTGACTGTTGACACTTGACGCCGTGAACAGTCAACCGTCAACCGTCAACATCATTCCGGTGTAACCGGAAATGATATAAGGTGTCTCATTGGTGTATTCAGGGATATCCAGACCATCTAGAAACTCCAGCCAGATGCGATAATGAATGGAAGTCATAGAAAAGCCACAGATAAATAGATAAAAATCTTACAGAGTTTTCCGTAGTTATGACGTACAGTAGCAACAATCAGTGAACCAATTTCTTAAATGGTTAGGATTCATGTTTGTTGAGGGCAACTGCTACGATCCTATCAATCATTGCTGGGGCCTTGGGAGCAAACCTTCGCAAAAACGATTTAAGCGGTGACCACCACATTTCAATAAGATTAAAATAGGGAGAGTAGGGGTATAAACAAATAACACTTGCACCTACGCTTTCAATCATTGGTACAATTGAAGCGAGTTTCTGAGCTGGTAAATTATATCATGTCCGGGTAATCAGTTATGATAAATAGGACTGACAGAGCAGCGATGGCAATTGTTCCTACAAGCAAGA
>NZ_JAUBUG010000188.1:0-1377 GCF_036705345.1 Microcoleus sp. B3-D2 | reverse complement strand
GGTTAATATTAAGCACTTCAAAAACTGGTTTACAAGCTGCTGCTACTGTACTTCATAAACTTGGAATCCGCTGTATTAGTGGCAATCGACCACACTGCATGGGGGAGACCAGATGCCAAAACGTTAAAAGACAGAACTCATGAATATCAGAGGGGCGTAACTGTTGGACAGGGATACAGTACAATTGCCTGGATACCAGAAGCACAAGGAAGTTGGGCATTACCTCTGCTCCATGAAAGAATTAGTAGCGGGTCTTCACCCATACTTCAAGCAGCTTCCCAACTCAAACTTGTCTGTGAACAGAGCGTCAACCCAGTTTTAGCAGTTTTAGATCGAGAATATGGGAATGCAAGTTGGGTGCTGCCGCTAACGCAAGCTTCCATCCTTGCTGATTGTTTAATGAGAGTCCGAAAAAATGCCTGCTTATGGTCAGCACCACCAGCCTATAGTGGTCGCGGTAGACCACGGAAACACGGGCAAAAAATGAGACTCAACGACCCAAACACCTGGCTTCAAGCGGATACTGCGATTGAAATTGACGAACATCCAGAGTTGGGAAAAGTCCTCATCAGACAATGGCTCGACTTACATTTTTATCGTGCGGCCCAACAGAAAATCAATTTAATTCTGGCCCTTAAGAATGAAGCCCATGTCAAACGGTCAGCCGTTTCCACCCTTATGGTTGGCTTGGGTTGGAGAACGAACTCTACCCAAGCGAAACTATTTGGTTTAAATATTTGCGACGTTTTGGAGTCGATCATTGGTATCGATTTGCGAAGCAACGATTGCATTGGACATTGCCTAACTTGAGAACTCCTGAACAATCTGAGCGTTGGAGTGATTTAATGCCGTTAATGAGTTGGCAACTCTGGCTGGCTAGAGATTTAGTGATCGAGAATAGACTCCTGCAGGCAATCTGCTACGATCGATTTAACTCCTGGACGTGTTGCCCAATCAATGTTTTCGGTTTTAGTTGACATTGGTACTCCTACAAAAATCCCTAAACATAGGGGAAAAGCCCCCGGCTGGGAAAAAGGAAAGGTACGTACCAAGGCACCGTGCTATCCCACTGTCAAAAAACGGGTTTCTCGACGCAAAAAATCTTCAAAATTAGCTATTTAATCTTCTCCCTCTTGAGTTTTTGAGTAACAGCTTGCCGGATATTTAAAGGCAGCTACTTTTAGATGCGCTCGTTTTTTAGTCTAAACTCCAGTTATCAGTAAGCAGGAGGCAGAGGAAGAAAATTTTTTAACTTCATGCTTTCGCCTGCTAGAGGGGCTGATGTCCTCATGTTTACTATTATAGGGCTTGCTGAATAATCGAGTGCATATTGCGTCGCGAAAGGTTTCGAGCGCGCGAGCGAGAATAAAGTGCAAG